>SOIK01000272.1 GCA_004377245.1 Sulfurovum sp.
CAGTGTTGACTTATCTCTAAAGTAACATTGCCTATTTTAAGTCTAGTTCCTGTTGGCAAATGGTATGGATTGTAGTCTATCAGAAGATTTTCACCCAATGCACTATAGGGTGCATCAATACCATGGCTTTTTACAAGCTTGTAGCTATCCAAAGAAGCGATGAGAACCGATCTCTCTATATTTTTGTTATAATGTTTATCTTTTACGATACCTTTTGTATCCAGTAGTAACTCTGCAGTAGAGGTACGTCCATTGGCAGTAGAATAAAACAGTGAGGAAATGTTACCGACTTTAGTCATTTTTACCTACTTTTACTCTATATCATTGTAGGCTTTACTACTAACCAGCTGCAGTGTTTCAAGGAATTTGTTTTCATCCCTGTAGCCTACTTCATCATATACAAGTTCTCCATTTTTATCAAAAAATAGACAACTTGGATACATGGCATAGCCAATTTCTTTTGCAAACTTAAGCTTACTGACTTTAAAGCCATCAAAAGAGACAAGTCCTTCATCTCTAACATTAATATCTACAAAAATAAAATCTTTTTTTATGGCTGCTTTTACCATCTCATCATCAAAAGTAAACTCTTCCATGTTAAGACAATAATTGCATCCTGTAATGTGCAAAAAAACCAAAATATGTTTATTGGTTTTTTTTGCTTCAACTACGAGTTGATCAAGATTGACATCATTAGCAAAAGTCATGCTAACAACAGTCAAAAGCATGAGTATAAGTCTTTTAATATACACTTATTTTACGCTGCCTCTTTTTCTTCTTTATCTTCTTCGTCGTCTTCCTCATCGCCACTGTTTTCAGCACTGTAATCGATCAGGTCATCTTCATCATACATCTCTAGTTCTTCATAAGATCTAAAGACATTTCCTGGACTAAGAACATAGTACAGATCTTTATCTCTAAACTCATCTAGAGTAACTTCTTTTGTAATATAATCTGCGATAACACCATCTTCCATTTTTTCAAGAACTCTGTCTTTAAGCAATGCGAAGTATTGCACGGCCTCATCTGCACCTGTCTTATCTGTGATGAATCCATGTCCTGGAACCAGATAATTCCAATCTCTAGACTTGATTGCATTTAGTGCATTGATCTGACCAACAACAATACCGTCTCTGTTTGAAGTTACCCTACCGTTCATAACGACATCAGCAACTAAGACAACTTTATCATCCGGCAAGTAGAGGAACCAGTCTTCTTCAGAGTGTGCATATCCAACTTTGACATACTCCATCTTTACACCAGAGATCTCAAATTCAGTTGTCTCTTCAAATGACTCATCCACACGTACAAGTACTGTTTTTCTAATAGCATTCTGATAGAGTGCTTTGATCATTCTTGTTTGCATACCCGGATAGTCTTTTCCATCTATATGTCTTGGACCATAATAGTTTTCATTAATTGATGCAGGACCAATGATTTTAGCACCATGTACTTCTTTGTAATAGTTATTCCCCAACCAGTGGTCATCATGTTCATGACTGACAATAACATGATTCACTGGCATATCTGCAATTTTTTTCATTTCTGCATAGGCTTGTTCTGCAAACTTGTATGAAGGTCCTGTATCCCATGTTATCCACTCAGTATCACCTTTGATATAACAACTGTTTGACATATCTCCGGCATTCTCTTTTGTTGGCATTTCCATGGCACCAAAGTAACACCATACTCTTTCGCTAACCTGTACTGGCTTTAAGTTATAATCCCAGTCAGGACCTGCACCGTCACGAGACGGTACCCACTCATTAAGGATGAAGTTACCATCGACATCAAGCTTATGAGGATCTGTAACTGTAACCGATTTATTGAAGATAAATGGCATTGATATTACAAATGCCACCACCAACAAAATACTCAATATACTTTTCATAAAGTATCCTTATTTAATTTTTTTCTTTCCTGTTTTTGTTTTACCATGATTATCAGTAAGTACAAACTCTAACTCATCACCTTTTTTAGCACCGGTAAATGAAAATTTAATTAATGGATTTTCTGACATAAATCCACTTGTAGTTGCTTCAAATACAACTTTTCCATTTGCTTTTGCAAGTATATGTCTGATGTATTCAGCTTCAATTTTCTTTTTCTCTGCTTCTTCTTTATCAGCCATGAGACTTCTAAACATTGCTTTTACTTTAACAACGCCACCTTTTTCTTTTGCTTTAATTTTCATTTTTGCCATTTTGTATCCTTTTTT
>SOIK01000185.1 GCA_004377245.1 Sulfurovum sp.
ACTAAAGTCCTTGAACTTTTAGGTGAAGACCCAAAACGTGAGGGGCTACTTAAAACACCTAGCCGGGTAGCAAAAGCACTAAAATTCCTTACAGAGGGGTATGACCAAGACCCCGAAGAGATACTCAACCAGGCACTCTTTACTACAAGCAATGATGAGATGGTCTTAGTGCGTGACATTGAATTTTACTCTATGTGTGAACACCATATGTTGCCTATCATCGGACGTGCACATGTGGCGTACATACCAGATGGTAAAGTGGTAGGACTTTCCAAGATCCCTCGTATCGTCAATGTCTATGCAAGACGTCTGCAGATACAAGAGCAGATGACCGAGCAGATAGCCGATGCCATTTTAGGAACTATCAAACCTAAAGGTGTTGCTGTAGTCCTACACGCCCGTCATATGTGCATGGAGATGAGAGGGGTACAGAAGATCAACTCTACTACTGTCAGTTCAGCACTTCGAGGGCTTTTTAAAAGTGATGAACGTACAAGAAGCGAATTTTACAACCTTATTAACACCCCAACACCTTCAAACTTTTAATTTTTCAGTAACCATGAGAGAGCCTTTTCTCTCTCTTTAAAGAATTTTGCTTTTCCCTTCATCAAATGGCTCATCATCGCAGTAGATGTCTCTTCCCACTTTTTACCTCCAACAATTGCCGTTTTCTTAAAAGCATTACGATGTTTGACACCAAATTTATAATCATCCCATGCCGCCATAAACTTCCAACCCTTAAAACCTCTCATATCAACCAGTAAATCAGCCTCTAAACCTTTTACTTCTTTTAACGCTTTATCAACCATAGGTACAAAAATCTGATAATCCTTATGGGTCAATTTACCCAACATAACTATCTCTATAAAAAGTCTCTTCTTATTTCTCTTAATAGCGATGCCAATACCATGTTCTTTTATTACTTTTGCCATTCCAAATCCTTTCTATTGAAAACCTGAACTCTCTGAAGAATCCTAGACATTCATTCATATATAATCATTATAGCATACTCAAGGGGTTGATATAAATCAAGTGAACATAATCTAATTCGGAGTATAATCCTCCTCTTTAATTTATATTTTTATGTTATCTTAAGAATATCTGCGTAATATGCAGAAAATCAATTAGGACAAATTTAGTCCTAATTAAAATTGAATATCGTTTTCAAAGGAACACTATGAGAGTCTATTTAGACAATAATGCAACAACAATTGTTGATCCACATGTATTTGCAGAGATGGAACCATTTTTTGTACAAAACTATGGTAATCCAAATTCACTACATAGTTTTGCAAGTGACACACACCCTGCCATCAAACAAGCTATGGAAAAGATCTATGCTGGTATTCATGCACCTAGAGAAGACAGTGTTATCGTCACTTCTTGTGCAACGGAAAGTAATAACTGGGTACTTAAAAGTATCTATTTTCAGTATATTCTTACAGGTAGAAAAAACCACATCATGATCAGTGAAGTGGAGCACCCTTCCATCATCGCAACAGCCAAGTTCCTCGAGAGTATGGGCTGTAGAGTAACATATCTTCCTATCAACCATGAAGGTCTTATTGATGCACAGACTGTTAGAGATAACATCACAGATAAAACTGCATTGGTTTCTATCATGTGGGCGAACAATGAAACAGGTGCTATCTTCCCTGTTGAAGAGATAGGTGATATTTGTGGGGAATATAATGTACTGTTCCATACGGATGCCGTACAAGCCATAGGTAAAACACCTGTAGATGTGCAAAGTTTCAATGTAGATTATCTTACATTCTCAGCACACAAGTTCCACGGGCCAAAAGGCGTGGGTGCTTTATATATGAAAAAAGGTAAAGAACTCATACCTCTTCTCCATGGTGGTTCACAAATGGGTGGATACCGTTCAGGTACACTGAACGTACCTGGTATCGTAGGTATGGGTAAAGCTATGGAGCAGGCTATTGATTCTCTTGACTTTGAGATGAGTGATGTCAGAGAGATGAGAGATGCCTTTGAAGATGAACTCCTCAAGATCGAAGATACTTTTGTTGTAACACCTAGAGAAAAGAGAACACCAAACACTATCCTTATCTCATTTAGAGGTATCGAAGGTGAATCAATGTTATGGGATCTTAACCGTGCCGGTATCGGTGCAAGTACAGGATCTGCATGTGCGAGTGAAGACTTGGAAGCAAGCTCAGT
>SOIK01000091.1 GCA_004377245.1 Sulfurovum sp.
AAGCTAGAAATATAGCGAATACCAAGATGGAAAAAGTAAGAGAAGCGGTAGGACTATAAAGTCCTATCAAATATCTTCTAGTGCAGCACCTATTGCCATACCTATCTCATCAACTATCTCTTCTTGATCAAGTTTTACTTTATCATCTTCTGTTTTTTCTTCTTTTTCTTCATTTGCATAATTTTCTAGACTATCCACATAACTAGATTTGTCTGTATCCCCAACTGCTGATCCTATATCATCTTTTACTAATTCAGATGCAACTTGTACCCTATTGGCAGTATTTGCTTTTGTTGGATCTACCTTCACATCTACATCAGTGTATGATTCTAAGTTCTCAAGATAATTGGTTGTTTTAGCTTTTTTAGATTCTTTTTTTGCTGCAGGAAGTTCATACGCAATCTCATCTAGCACGTTTTCATCATCAACCATGTTGTATTGTACGATCAACACAATAATAAACAAAAACAAAACTACAACTGTTGTTATTGCAACATTTTCTAACATATTTTTCATTTTCAATCCCCTTTATCGGTTTGTGACTGTTGTAAAGCCCAAAATTTTCCACATTTGAAAACCACCACGATAATAAAGCATTTTATCTGCTGGATATCCAAGTTCCAAAAATGTTTTTATAAATTCTGATGATTTATCACACCACAGTCCATTACAATAAAATGCAACATCCATTACTCTCTTTGTATCCAATGAACCATCTGCCAATCTTTTTGCTCCCAGTACTTTAAGTATCTTTTCTACTTTGGCTTTACTGTTCTTTGTTTTGGAAGGTATATTCACTGCTGAAGGAATGGATTCACTCTTGTATGCTCTTTTAGGTCTAAGGTCTACAAGGAGTCCTTTCTTTTTATTCACTTTATTTTTCATAAAATGAAGCAGTTCTACTTCACCTATGGTTTGAATATCTTTATGCATCTTAATAGGCTGTATGTCCTGGTTTGGTCTGTATGTTCTTGCATATTCTCCGGTAAGCTTATTTTTTGTATTTTGTATTCTATGTACTTTGACTGCCTTACCCTTATGGTACACATAAATATAGGACATATCAGGGGTGATTTTTACTTTATCAAACTGACCGGCATATGTACTCACAACCCATACCAATAGTAATGCTATAATTCTCATTTTATCTCCTTAGGTACGATTGTAGTTAATCCCAATAATTGCCACGCTTGCATACCACCTCTATAATATTTCATCTTACTCTCTGGGTATCCTATCTCTATAAGTGCGTTGATCGCGGTAGGCGACTGTCCACACCATGCGCCATTACAATACAAAAGTATTGTTTGAGCTTTAGAAAAGTCCCACTCTCCATTTTTAGTGTACTCTCCTCCCAAATCCTTTAATACCTTTTCCTGCTCAAGAGAATCATCTAGAAAGTCTTTAAATGGAATATTTACAGCACCCGGAATAGCAGATCTTTCATACCAGTTAGCGAGTCTTGCATCAATAAAAAGACCTTTTTTCTTACTGATAAAATCTAATACTTCCAATTCACCATACGTTTCAACACCTTTACTAACAGAAAAGGGTTCTATGAAAAATGGTGGGGAGGGGCGTGAGGTTAATGCAAAAGTATTTGTCAAATAACTATCTGCTTTCTGGGTACGCTCAATTTTATATGTTTTTCCATTAGCCTCAACTTCAACAAAAGGCATACCTTCAACTATCTCAACTACATTAGCATTTACTATAAGTGTGCTAACCACTAAAGAGATCACATATCTAAATCTCATCCAAACTCCTTTATTTACTTTAATCACAACTATAAATGTGGCATACATGTAGATTCTAAGAGTTATCGTAATGATAAACACTTATACATCTATTGGCAGCTTGACAATCTCTCTACTATGCTTAGGATTAGAGATTCAGAACTTTCCGACCTTGCTTCACAACAAGTTAGGCTTTTTTCAATACAGTATAATTGTATGTCAATATTCTATCATCTTTGACTTAATAATCATATATTATATTTACTTAATTGAAAAAATTAATTAAATAAAATAGATTATTGTTAACATATGTAAATTTTAAATAATAATTTATCTGTAATAGTTAGATGAGGGAGATTATATTAAATATCAAAGAGTGGGAGTGTAATGAGTAAATCTAAATATCTATCTGTTTAACTTCTGTATGCCCCTCAAGAATATGACCAA
>SOIK01000120.1 GCA_004377245.1 Sulfurovum sp.
CTGACTTATATTTACTTCTTCTTTTTGTTCATCTTGAACTAGAGGGGTCTCTTCTATATCAAAAAAAGTATCTTTTGGTATGGTCACTATATCTATCTGACTTTCTTTTATGCTTTCTAAATGGTATTCTGGTTTTTTAAAAAAAGTATCTTTTGATGTATGGCTAATATCTAGCTCTATATTGCCAGGTAAAATATCATCAGCTTTAATCTTAAGGAGTGCATCAAAATCAATAACTTCTTGTTCTCTTTTTGGGACATCTTCTGATTTTAATGTACTAAAATCAAACACTTCTTTCTCACCTTCTCCTTGCTTTTCAGGTGTTGTCACAAAAAGGTCAAACTCTTCAATGATAGCTTTCTCTTCCTCTTTTTTACGTTGCCTTGCTTCTTGAGAGGTTCTTTGAATTATCTCTTCCATAGGTGTTTCGATATACGTAGTGATAAGTGCTTGTGTCTGTGCATAGTTCTCTGCTTGAAGTCCAGCGATGATCTCTTGAATTTTCATATCTGTTTTAAGGGGAATGAGTTTCAATATTTGAAGTTGTATAGTCTCAATATCTGTAATAGAGATGGCGAGTTTAATAATACTTAAACGTTTTTTTGTTTGATTCATACACGTATCCTAGACTATAATAGAAAAGTATAACAAAACTATGCTTTACAAGTGTGTTTACAGTTCTTTCAATACTTGATACAGGTATCAAATAAAAATAAATGTGCACTGCGTATTTATCTGGTGGGGTAATAAATAAGATGATTTCCCTCTCAAAACTTTTAAACCACAGTACTCAGAGTGTCTCTTTTTTCAATCGTAAAGCATTCATGATCACCGAGACAGAACTGAAACTCATAGCTGTTGCAGCGATCATAGGAGAGAGTAATATCCCAAAGAAAGGGTAGAGCACTCCTGCTGCTACGGGGACACCCAGGGTATTGTAAATAAAGGCAAAAAAGAGGTTTTGTCTGATGTTCTTCATCGTTGTTCGACTAAGGCGTCTTGCTTTAACGATACCTCTGAGGTCGCCTTTGATGAGTGTAATGCCGGCACTCTCCATGGCAACATCTGTACCAGTACCCATGGCGATACCAACATGAGCCTGAGTGAGTGCAGGGGCATCGTTGATCCCGTCTCCTGCCATTGCAACAATTTCACCTTGTTCCTGAAGCATTTTGACTATGTTGGCTTTCTCCTCAGGGAGTACATCAGCATGGACTTCATCTATGTTAAGTTTTTTGGCTACTGCATTTGCAGTTGTAGCATTGTCTCCAGTAAGCATGACTACTTTGAGCCCCTCTTCATGCAGTGCTTTTATCGCAGTCTTTGTTGTCTCTTTAATGGGGTCAGCTACAGCAATGAGACCAGCAGGTTTATCATCAATAGCAATGAGGATGACTGTAGCAGCATCTGCTCTTAGCTTTTCTGCTTTTTCTTTAAGTGCTTCTGTCTCCACGCTCAGAGATTCAAGTAGTTTGAGGTTCCCTATGGCAATAGTATGGCTATTTACGCTCCCTATAATCCCTTTACCTGTAACAGAATTAAAGTCTTTGATAGGAAGTAGTTGTATATTCTGACTTTCTACTTCTTTAACGATTGCATGGGCGATGGGATGTTCGCTAGAGTGTTCGAGAGAAGCTGCAAGCTGAAGCAAATCATTTTTCTCTATCAACCCGACTGTTTCTATGGCCACAAGTCTGGGCTTCCCTTCCGTCAATGTACCTGTTTTATCGACGATAAGCGTTGTGACTTTTTCCAGTATTTCTAGTGCTTCAGCATTTTTGATGAGTACGCCATTGGAAGCACCTTTTCCTGTACCGACCATAATAGAGATAGGGGTTGCCAGACCTAAAGCACAAGGACATGCGATGATAAGGACAGCAACCGCAGAGACAACTGCATAAGCCAGTTTCGGATCGGGTCCAAAGAGATACCATGTCACAAAGGTGAGTAAAGAGATGAGTACTACGATAGGCACAAAATAGAAAGAGACAAGGTCAGCCAGTTTCTGAATAGGTGCTCGTGAGCGTTGTGCCTGTGCTACCATATCGATGATCTGGGACAGTAAGGTATCTGCACCTATCTTTTCTGCTTTCATGACGAGGGTACCTGTGCTGTTGATGGTTGCGCCGATAAGTTTTGTTCCTATCGTTTTTTTTGCAGCCAAAGGTTCTCCCGTAACCATAGATTCATCCACATGACTTTCGCCCTTCAAAACGATACCGTCAACGGGTATCTTTTCTCCGGGACGAATATGCAGCGTGTCACCTACTTTTACCTCTTCAGTGGAGATCTCCGTTTCCGATCCGTCAGAATGAATGAGAGTAGCAGTGTTGGGTGCAAGACTGAGTAGCATCTTGATCGCCTCATTGGTGTTAGAGCGAGCTCTAAGTTCCAATACTTGTCCCATAAGTACCAATGCAACAATAACGGCTGCCGATTCAAAATAGACATGTACTGCACCATCACTGCCTTGCATTTGGGGTGGAAAAAGAGTTGGAAAAAGTAAAGCCGCTACACTGTATAGCCATGCGACAGATACCCCAAGAGCAATGAGAGTAAACATATTGAGGTTCCATGTTTTGACGGATTGCCAACCCCTTACAAAAAATGGCCATCCACCCCAAAGTACTACAGGTGTTGCCAGGAAAAACTCAATCGAGTACAAGGTTTTTATGGATACATTTTCCGGTAACCATGATGGCATCATATCAGTTATCATAGCTAAGATAAAAAGAGGCAGTGCCAATGCAGCACTAACCCAAAACCTCTGTGTCATCTCTTTTAGTTCACTGTCATCTTGTTCCTCTGTAGCAATTACAGGTTCCAATGCCATACCGCATATGGGACAGCTTCCTGGCCCATCCTGGATGATCTCTGGGTGCATGGGACATGTGTATTGAATTGACGAAGATTTTATATCACAGATACCGTCAGGACAATTCTCAATAGTTGATTTTTCTTTTGTATGGAGGTAAGTGTCTGGTGATTTATCAAACTTTATTTTACAGTGTTCACTGCAAAAATAGTAAGTCTCATGATGATGTCTGGTTTGGAATTTGGAGGTTTCAGAGACGTTCATTCCGCATACAGGATCTTTTTTCATGATCTTCTCCTTATAAAAGCTACATAAATTCATAATAGGGTAAGAATGTGAAATGTGTGTGTAGTATGATATTTTAAATATTTACCTAGTGGGGTAATAAGCGTTTAAAAAAGAAGAAAAACTACTTTATTATAGGTTTTCCACTGTTATTTCTCAAGTATATGTAGATGTGGGAAACTACGGGTATGAGAGAGCTATTACAAATTTGCACTCAAAGCCAACAACCTACAAGAGTTCTCTAAAATAGAAACTTTCTTTGCCATCTCGGTGATATCTCTGTCATAAGAGATGAGTCCGAAGCCTTTAATGAGGAGGAGATGGGTGTCATGTTTTTGGAAAAATTGTGGTATTTCGTATGGGGCACGTTCTAGCCAGTCGTCTATATTTTTTGGGTCATAGACGATGATCTCCCCTAAAACTTGTTTACCATAATAGTCTTGAGGAGAGACTTTACCATGTTTTAGAGAATAAGCTGTTGCGTAGGGTGGCATGGTGTAACAAACATATTTGGCATTAGGAATAGTCTCATAAATATGTTCATGAATATGTACATCAGCATTTGCCATACTCCAGCGGTAGTCTCTTTTTTGACAATCAAGTCTGACAAGAGATTCTTCAGTTACTTCATCTAAAATAGTATCTTTGGAGTTGATGATAAATCCACTTGCACTTACCCTTGCAGAGATAGAACCATGATATACACCAAAGAAATTTTTGTTAAATAGCGAGAGTGAGACATGTTTGATGTCATCGATGAGATGTTTATCCATAAAAAGAGCCTTTTTCATCTAATTTTGGTATTATAGCATCAAAATTAAGTGAATAGTTTTATATTGTATTTATAACTATGGATCCCTGTGTGCCCGTAGGAAATGCCCTTGGGGTACAAGCACGAGGATGACGGTGGGAAAAAGGAGCAACGTGCAAACACCACATATACCTGTATTATTAGAAGAAGTGTTAAAGAGCTTTGAGAATGTGAGTGAAGGGTACTTTGTGGACTGTACTTTAGGGTATGCGGGGCATAGCTTTGAAATGTTAGCAAAGTATGCACATCTTAAGCATATTGGTATAGATAGAGATGATGAGGCTTTGGCATTTTCAAAGAAGCGACTTGAACCTTTTGAGGGTAGAAGCACACTTTACAAGGGTACGTTTGCAACGGTACTCCCTACTTTAAAAGAAACACCTATTACGGCACTACTTGCAGACTTTGGTGTCTCTTCTTTACAGCTTGACAAAAAAGAGCGTGGTTTCTCTTTTGCTTCTGAAACTTTAGACATGCGTATGGATGCATCTGCACCTTTGAGTGCCTATGAAGTGGTCAATGAATATCCTAAAGAGAAACTAGAATATATCTTTGATGCCTATGGTGAAGTACGTTCTTATCGTAAGTTGGCTGCTGCAGTAGTAGAAGCAAGAGCCAAAGAGCCTATTAGAAGTGCTAAAGCTTTGAGTGAGATTGCTAAAGAGGTGATACCAGCAGGAGGGAAGATACACCCTGCAACATTGATGTTCCAAGCGATTCGTATAGAAGTGAACAATGAACTAGGAGAGATAGAAGGTTTACTGGATGCCATAGAAGCAAAACATTATGAAGGTGAAGTGGTTTCACTCATTACCTTTCACTCTTTAGAAGACCGTTTGGTCAAAAACCGTTTTAAGAAGTGGAGTACTGCTTGTATCTGTGACCCCCAAGCGATGCGTTGTACCTGTGGAAAAAATCATGCATTAGGGAAAGCCCTTTCTCGTAAACCCATTACCGCATCTAAAGAAGAACTTAAAATAAATCCTCGAAGCAGGTCTGCAAAGTTACGGAGTTTTAGGTTTGCGTCATGAAAAAAGTAAAAAGCAAGAATCCTAACGGTATCACTTTTGGGATGATAAGTGTTATTCTGATGTCGATGGCTATAGTCCTTATACTTACCATGATCAAAATATATTTGAGTAATCAAATCTATTATGAGAGTAAAAAAGTCAATATAATGCAACGGGAAGTTGAAGCACTTAAGGCAGAAAAAATAATACTTCAGCAGAGTGTAGAAGCGCTAAAGTTTAAAAACAGGGTGACGGATACTATCTTTGTCATTAATGAAGGGTAAGGTTAACGATGCGAAATTTCATTACGTTTGCAGTAGATAAGCCTATCATCAACCATATATTGATGGTGTTTATGTTGTTGCTTTCACTTTTCGCATACCAGAACATAGCCAAAGAGATCTTTCCTGCTTCTACACTTGATCAGATCTCTGTGAGTGGAGGCTACGTGGGCGCAAGTGCAGATGTACTTGATAAAATGGTCGTCACGCAGGTAGAAGATGAACTCAAAAGCCTTTCAGAGATAGATACTATCTATACTACTATTCAAAATGGTATTTTTTCTGTTAAAGCAGACATCAAAACTGGAAGTGATACACTGTTGGTGCTCTCTGATGTCAAGGATATCATCGCAAACACCAGAAGAGATCTCCCCTCAGATATGGATGAACCAGTTGCTAAAATTGTTGTGCATGATTACCCTTTACTGCTTGTAGCAATCTCTGGTGATGTAGATAAATCAACACTCATAGATGCCGCAGATGATATTAAAGGTAAATTGGCACTCATTAAAGACCTTAGTGGTATTGTCATTCGTGGTGATGCAGATGATGAGGTACTCATCAAGCTAAACCAAAAGAAGCTTGAGGCTTATGGGTTAGAGAAATCAGCTGTCTATCGCGCTATCGGTCAAATATCATCTATCTTTCCAGCAGGTACACTTGATGGACAGGGAGACCATCTCTATGTTTCTACGATCAGTGGTGAAAAATCTCAAGCTTTACTTGAGTCGGTACTTTTAACTGTAGCAGGTAAACGATTTCGTTTAAGTGATGTGGCAGAAGTGAAGTTTGGACTAGGGGACGCTACACAGCTCTCGCATTTTAACGGAAAACCAAATATCTCACTCAACATCAATAAGAACAAAGAGGGAAATGCCATCGCCCTTAGTAAAGAGATACGTGCGCTTTTAAAGGAGTACAATAAAAAGTATGAAAACATTACTTTTGAAGCCTATACCGATACTTCTGTTTGGATTAAAAATCGTCTAAACCTTGTCTCTTCTAACATACTTTTTGGACTGATACTAGTGTTCTTGGCACTCTTCTTATCTGTCAACATGCGTATAGCATGGGTGGTAGCTATAGGGATACCTGCTAGTTTTATGATCACGCTTATCGCAGCAGATATGATAGGATATAGTCTCAATATGCTTACGCTTTTAGGGGCACTCATTGCCCTTGGTATGCTAGTCGATGAAGCCATTGTCGTAGCTGAAAATATCTATAGGCACTTAGAGATGGGTAAAAGCCCAAGAGATGCTGCCATAGACGGAGCCCTAGAAATGTTTCCTGCAGTACTAACTGCAACACTTACTACGGTATTTGCCTTTTTACCACTGCTTATCATGAGTGGTAAGATGGGGATGTTTATGCAGGTCTTACCTGTGATGATCAGTATTTTATTACTCAGTTCTCTTTTTGAAGCATTCTACTTTTTACCGCTGCATACCAAAGAGTTTTTTAGCATAGGGAAAGTGCAGAAAATAGATGAAGAGGGAGGCTTTTGGTATAAGTTTATTCATGGATATAGAGGTTTCTTACATAGGTTACTTGGAAAGAAATGGTTCTCACTGATTGCATTAGTTCTTTTTATCATCATAGGTACGATTGGTATGGCCAAAATAACCAAATTTCAACTTTTTCCAGAGTTTGATGCCCAGCAGATCTATCTGAATGGTAAGGTAGACATTAACAATGATCTGATCCAAACCGAAGCTTATGTCACAGAGATAGAAGAGGCACTCTTGGCTTCATTAGACAAAAATGCTGTAGATTCAGTTACTTCAGTGATAGGTTTTAAGTTCAATCCTGATGCAAGTTTTGAGA
>SOIK01000039.1 GCA_004377245.1 Sulfurovum sp.
GTACTGGTTTGGATCTTATTCTCTTTTTGAATGGTTTTGAAAATATTGGCAAAAAGAGGTAAGTGGGTATTGAGCTCATCTCTTGCGATAAACTTGATCATATCTCTAGCCCCTGGGACTTTGTCGCCAAGCAGATAGATATAGCTAAAGCCTAACAAGAAGTAGATACCTTCCAAGTTCACACTTGCCATAGCACTCAGTAGCATTTTATCAACAGAACCGCCATCGATATAACGTGCAAACTGCTCGGCTACTTGTTGGTTCTTTCGATTGAGGGCATCATCATACTTATAGAGGTTAAAGACTTCATCAGAATTCCCACAGGCATCAAGCAGAACAGCATAACTTTTAGAGTGGTTGACCTCTTGCATAATTTGAAGAGATATAACAGATTTGACCAGACGGTTATTAGCCAGTCGTCTAAAGTCACTGAGGTACTCCTCTTGTGCAGAGTCATTGAAGCTTAGTTGTGCAAAAGTCATCTTGTAGATAGACTGTTCATTGTCAGTGAGTTTATCGAAATGTTTTTTTTCAGTACTGGTATTGACTTCAGAAGGAAACCAGGTATTGGCATTCATCAGGTCATAGATGTTAGTGTCCCATCTGTATTTTGAACGATTGAAATCCACAAATCCTGTAGGAGAACCACCAAAAATTTTTTCATCGAGTATCTCTTCGCCGTTGGGGTTATAATAATGTTTTACATCCATGATATTCTCCTGACCTATTATCAAATTAGTATATCATTTTATCTTTTTGCTCATCTGAATCACTTGATAGCTGTCAAGTTTTGATACTTATCAAGCCTATAGTCATATTTTTTCATTATAATGTTTACTATGCAAAATTATCAAAAAGTTGTCCTCATTACAGGAATCAGTAGCGGTATGGGGAGAACAACGGCTAGGTGTTTAGCTCAGCATGGTTCCATCGTCTATGAGTTCTAAAAAGATACGCATTTTCATCAATGGTTTTGGACGTATAGGTAGAAGTGCTGCACGTATCATACTTGAAGATAGCAGTTTTGAGTTGGTGGGTATCAATGACCTCTATAGCTATGAACAGATGGCGTATCTTTTAAAATACGATTCTATCTATGGAACACTTGATCATGACATAAGCGTTAAAGAAGACAGACTTTTTATCGACGATCAAGCAGTAAAACTTTTTTCTGAACCTAATCCTAGAAATATGGATATAAAATCTTTAAATGTAGATGTTGTTCTGCAGTGTAGCGGCATGTTTTTAACGACAGAATCTAATCTGCCTTTGATTGAAAATGGTGCAAAGAAAGTGATCATCTCTGCACCTGTAACAGATGATACCCCAACGTATATCCTTGGTGTAAACCATAAGGAGTATAAGCAAGAGTCTATCATCTCGAACTCTAGCTGTTCAGCCAATGCTATTGTCCCTATATTTCAGATCATAGATAAGCATTTTGGTATAGAGAGTGCGATGATGAGTATGTATCATAGTTATACGAGTCACCAGAATCTGCTTGATGGAAAACATTACTCAAAAGATATACGAAGAACACGCTCTGCAACACAAAATATCATTCCTCTTATGAGCAGTGCTGCTGAGGCAACGGGTTATTTTTTCCCACATTTAAAAGAGAAGCTCTATGCAAAAAGCATAAGAGTGCCCATCCCTAGTACCACGTTGTATGATTTGAGTATCAAACTAGAAGGAAGCTATACAAGAGAAGAGGTCAATCAGCGACTTGAGGCAGAGGTAAAATCCTCGTATGA
This sequence comes from Sulfurovum sp., assembly GCA_004377245.1. Taxonomy (GTDB): domain Bacteria; phylum Campylobacterota; class Campylobacteria; order Campylobacterales; family Sulfurovaceae; genus Sulfurovum. The sequence continues at coordinate 1,755 of SOIK01000039.1, forward strand.
AAATATACTCGATACTACAAATGCCCCAAATGAGTCCAATGATTATATACAAAACCCTCACAGTGCCGTGATCAACCTCCCTTTTACAAGTCTTGCAGGGGGAAATCTACTTAGAATCTCAGCATGGCAAGACAATGAATATGGGTATGCTAAAAGATTGGTTGATATGGCAAAAGTTATAGAACCCTCTGGGGCTATTCAGAGGGTTCTATAGCATAATATTAAAATAGATTTATTGATCTCAATCAAAAAATGATTAAAATAAAATGATTAAATGAATGATTTTTAATTTATTGACAATTATCAAACCATTTAGAAACAACTTTTAGTATAATAGCGGATAGTTAAATATGGAGTAATATATGATAAAAACAATTATAAAAAGAGATGGAAGTTCTCAGAAATTTGTGCCT
>SOIK01000007.1 GCA_004377245.1 Sulfurovum sp.
AAATTTTAAGATCTATGAAGATATGTTTGCATTGCAGCAGTGGCTCTACGAGCTTACACTGCATTGTGACACTTCTGCGGATGTATTCCGATAGATTCTCTTTACACATTATAATACTACACACCCTTTCCACACTTCTTTTGTTACTATATCAATAGTGACATATGATCCTATAAATTAGGAGGTAAGTTGTGAGTCATCATGTAGTTATACTTGGTGGGAGTTACGGAGGCATCGCAGCAATGCGACGACTAAGTAAATACCCTGAGCTAAAGATAACCTTGATAGACCAGCATCCTTATCATTTTTTGCAAACAGAAGGTTACGAACTCATTTCCAGTAACACTTCGTTTGAGGAGACCATTGTGAGTCTTCCCTCTTTGTGTGCAAACTTTGAAAATGTCACATTTCAACATCGTACTGTGGACTCCATCAACCCCCAAAAGAAAGTCATTCTTCTCCCTGATGGTAACTGCACGTACGATACTCTTATCATCGCTCTAGGCAGTGTTACAAAACGGTTTAAATGTGATACAACCGTCTATAACTACTCCAGTGGTGCCAAAAGCCTTAGAGGAGCACTCAGACTCAACCAATTTTTCCAAGATGAACTCTATAAACGACTTGAATCTGCCAAACAAGCTAAAGAAAATTTCAACATCATCATCGGTGGAGCGGGACTTTCCGGTGTCGAGATCGCTGCAGGCATGCAACACTTCTTTAACCGCTACTATAGAACCAATACCCTATCCTGTGCCACCTTACATATACATCTCATTGCCAGTAGAGAAACTGTACTCAATGGTATGCATCCACACATCATAAAAATAGCCACAAAAAGACTGAAAAAACTTCGTGTAAAAGTACATACACAAAGCCGTATAGCCTCCATAGATAAACATGAGGCAGTCCTAACGAATGAGAGCAAAATACCTTTTGATTTTATGATATTTGCAGGTGGTACGACTAGTACTCCATGTCTCGAAACTTTTAATGTTGAAAAAAACAAAAAAGGACAGATAGTTGTAGATAAGTATTTAAGAAGTAAAACTTATGACAATATTTACGTCATAGGAGATGCTGCTGCTTTCATAAATAAAAGGGGGAAACCTCTACCACCCACAGCTCAAACAGCCATACAAAGCGGAGAGATAGCAGCAAATAATCTTATACGTTCACTACATAATAAACCTCTCAAACAAGCGAATATGCATATCAAAGGCATTGCCATAGCACTTGGAGGAAAATATGCGGCTATAGATCTTGGGTTCATACATTTTCATGGTTACCCAGCATATTTGGTAAAAAAACTCATAGAGAGACTCTATAAATGGCCACTCTGGTGGTTAGCTTCTAAAGGCTTTACTAAGATAAACTCTTGTGAGATCTAAATTAATCCTATCATACTCATAAATCTACCCGAACAACCTCGTTCTTTACGGTAAGAGAAAAACCGTTCGACCTCACAAGCAGTACACACATCACTCATCTCAATGTTAGATTCACTCACTCCAACATCTAAAAGTTGTTTTTTATTGATGAAAGGTAAATCAAGCATATACTTCTCGCCTATAGAGATAAAAGCTTCTGGTGTATCAAAAAAGTGTTGCGCTACATCTTTACCTACTTCATAACAACAACGACCTATAGAAGGGGAAATACCAACTATAATATCTTTAGGATCAGTCTTAAAAACATCTATCATCTTATGCACCGTTTTGGCTGCTATCATAGCTTCTGTACCTTTCCAGCCTGCATGTACTGCAGCAACAACTTCTTTCTCTTTATCATACAAAAGAACAGGCACACAATCAGCAGTCAATATAGTAAGCACAACACCTTTTTTACTTGTAATGAGTGCATCACAATCAGCCACTGCATCTTCAAGCCCTTTCCAACCCTTTGTCTCTTTTTCTGTGATAACTTTTATATGGTCACTATGTGTTTGGTTGGCAACAATAAAGTGTAAGTCATCACCCAGACCAAGTAAAGAAGAAACTTTTTTACGATTATCTATAATACTTGCTTCATCTTCTCCTGTATGCAATGCCAAACTAAATGCATAAGGTTCTGATACTAGCTTAGTACTCACAGCATGTATACACTCCGGATAATCTTCAAACTGTTTAAATCGATAAAAATCAACCATC
>SOIK01000278.1 GCA_004377245.1 Sulfurovum sp.
AGACCATTTGGACAATAGAGATACCAATAGCATCTTTGATCTCAAAGCCAAGTGCTAAAAGTATAGGCACAAGGATCATCCCCCCACCTATGCCAAAAAATCCTGACATCGTACCGATAAAGATACCAACAAGTATAAGTTCTATGACCATTTATATCACTCCAAAAATTAACTTGGAATTATAGCATTTTTATTGCTAGATACTATAATATATTATGTATAATATCTTTGAAAATATTCCTAAGATTTTTGATCTCCACACAAAATAAAGGTGCAGGTATGAAAAGATGGTTTTTAATCTTAAGTTTGTATTCTTTTACAATTAATAGTTTTGCTGAAGATACACATTTTATCAATGAAGTTAGCATCGGTATAGGAGAGAGTAAAGATAATATAGGAATTTATCGTCTTGGTGCCAAAAAAAACTTTGAAACAACATTTTTTGAAAGTGATTATGGCTGGCTTAGTGGCTACTATGAAGCTTCACTAAACTACTGGGAAAAAGAAGGAGACCAGATATATGGTATCGTCCTCTCCCCTGTTTTTGTCTATTATATGGGTAGTAAGTCAAACACTATACATCCTTATATTGAAGCAAGTATAGGTGTAGCCTGCATCTCAGATACCATGATACAAGGTCGTAACATGACAACAAACTTTCAATTTGAAGATCGCGTTGGAGCGGGTATCAAGATGGAATCCTTTGACTTGAATGCCAGATATATGCACTACTCAAATGCCAGCATAAAACAACCAAATAGTGGTATAGATATCTTCATTTTTACAATGTCCTATATATTTTAGCTCCTATGGCTTTTCTTATTTGTACCTCTCAGGAGGTGTAACACATACATCAATTTAAACAACAAATAAACTCCCCCTACATAACAATGGTGATCCCTCTAGTTTAGGTAGATAATTTAGGTGTTATTCTTATCATTTCTGGAGTTATTGTATTAAAATTATCCCATTAAGAATAACATCTTGGAGCCAAACATTAATATTCACGAAAAAAGGAACCATACAAAATGAATCAAATTAACATACAATACTTCAAAACAAAATATGGAGAGTTTATCTTAGGCTCATATGATGAAAAACTTTGTATGGTTGATTTTAGATATAGAAAAATGAGAAAAACTATTGATAACAGGATCAAAAAAGGGCTTAATGCCGAGTTTATAGAGCAAGATGATGAAGTTTTACAAAAAAACAAGAGTACAACTTGATGAGTATTTTAATATGCAAAGAAAAGAGTTTGACATACCTATCCTAATGGTAGGAACTGATTTCCAAAAAAGTATTTGGGAGGCGTTGATAAAAGTACCTTACGGTACAACTTCTACCTATTTACAGTTAGCAAAAGAGATAGGTAACGAAAAAGCAGTAAGAGCAGTTGCTAATGCAAATGGTGCAAATTCAATTGGTATCATTATCCCTTGTCACCGTATCATAGGAACTAACGGAGAATTAACAGGCTATGCTGGAGGATTACCTTTGAAAAAACGACTATTAGAACTAGAACAAAATTTATTTGTTACATCATAATGCAGAGTATGGGAACGAGAAGGTACATAACAACACCTCGGAACCAAAATTAAACATACATAAACTGTGATAAAAAGATAATCGTAATCACAAAACTAAACGGCAATACATGACTTTTAAAAACCAAAGGTTGGATTTTAAGATAGACTTGCAAGAATCCTCTAAGTCCTAGCCATATACCTAAAAATGCTTTCAACGAGAGAAGCATTTGGAATCTTGTTAATCCCTCTTCACCTATAGGACCATAGACTTGGGTGATAAGATAAAGTCCTGTGAGTACAGCAACTATAAGGCTAGGTGGTACTACTTTACGGACATACATCATAAAAGATTCTCTAATTTTGGTATGCTCTTCTTCATTAAATGATTTTTTAATTTTTACTAAAAAAAGATTATCTACTATGAGAAAACCTCCATAGATAAATGCTGCGAAGAGATGAATCGTTTTGATGATGATGAATGTCATGGTAAAGCCTTAGAAATAATTTGTTTGGATTATAATATAAGGATGATTTGAAACCTTTGATATGGGTCAAGCATCTCTAAAAAAAGATTGAGAAAAGAACTCAGCCACAACATCCCTCATCTCGGAGGGATT
>SOIK01000217.1 GCA_004377245.1 Sulfurovum sp.
ACAACAAGGTAAAGCACTCAAAGACTATTTTGAGAAGATGAAAACAAATGCAGATGTTCAAGTACTAAGATAACACGAAGAGTCATTTTGACTCTTTCTCGCCAAAGGCGAAGCTTTTACGAGAAATCATTTAGTGATTTCCTGCATCAGCCTGTTGGGCTAGCAGTGACTGAATATCATATGGACTTTGTTCATATGATATGAGAACTTTTTAATAATAAGGAAAAACAATGGGATTAAAATCCGATAAATGGATACGAGAGAAATCAACTAAAGAAGAGATGATCACCCCTTTTTGTGAAGGGCTTGTTGGTGAAGGCGTGGTAAGTTATGGACTCAGCTCTTACGGGTATGACATCCGTGTCTCTAATGAGTTTAAGATCTTTACAAACATCAATGCTGAAGTGGTTGACCCAAAAGACTTTAACCAAAACAATGTGGTAGATTTCAAAGGTGATGTGTGCATCGTACCTCCTAACTCTTTTGCACTTGCAAGAACCATAGAGTACTTTAAAATGCCAAGTGACACTTTGGCTATCTGCTTAGGAAAAAGTACCTATGCACGTTGCGGCATCATCGTGAATGTTACACCATTTGAACCAGGATTTGAGGGACATATTACCATAGAGATTTCAAATACAACGCCTCTTCCTGCAAAGATCTATGCCAATGAAGGCATAGCACAAGTACTCTTCTTTCAAGGTGATGAACAGTGCGAAACTACCTACAAAGACAGAAAAGGCAAATACCAAAGTCAAACAGGGATTACATTGCCCCGTATTTTAAAAGAAAAATAATGCGACAAGTCGCATGAGCCAACTGCTGAAGTTGACTTAGTGTCAACGTAATTTATTGGACTTTGTTCAATAAATGTCCTTTTAAATAGGTGGAAAGGAAAATACCAAAGTCAAACAGGTATTACGCTTCCACGGATCTTAAAACAAAGTTAATTAACTAAGCTCATCTAGTGTGGTTTATTATGCCACACTATAAACGCTTCTCCTTTCTCACTCAGGCAAATCAAGATAAACTTATAGCCTTTTATCTACTTTTGTGTTACAATGCCAAAAATTCCTTATATAAAGTAAGCATGAATGAAAAATTTAATTATAGTCGAATCACCAGCTAAAGCACGTACCATTACCAACTTTTTAGGCAAAGAGTATAAAGTCATCGCCTCCAAAGGGCATATCCGTGACTTGCCTAAAAGTACATTTGGTATCACTATTGATGATGAGACAGGTGATCTTGTGCCCAAGTACTCTATCCCCAGAGATGCAAACCCTACCGTTAAAGAGTTGAAGAAACTTGCCAAAGAAGCTGAAACTGTCTTTATCGCGACGGATGAGGACCGTGAGGGTGAGGCTATTGGATACCATATCGCTAAAGCCATAGGCAAAGAGCCTACGGAGCTTCCTCGTATTGTATTTCATGAAATCACCAAAACTGCTATCCAACATGCACTAGAGAACCCACGCAAAGTCGATATGGACAGTGTAGATGCCCAACAGACCAGAAGACTGCTTGACCGTATCGTAGGGTATAAACTTTCACCCCTGCTTGCCAGCAAGATCCAAAAGGGGCTAAGTGCAGGTAGAGTACAAAGTTCTACTCTCAAAATAGTGGTAGACAGAGAGCGTGAGATAAAAGCCTTTAAACCAGAAGAATTTTGGACCATAGATGCACTTTTTCAAAAAGACATAGATGCTGCTATCTATGACTACAATGGCCTAAAGATAGACAAACTCACCATAAAAACAGAAGCAGATGCTACAGAGATAGTCACTTCTGCCAAAGGTGAATCATTTACTGTTATATCTATAGAGAAAACCAAAAGAAAAACCAAAACACCTCCACCATTTATGACTTCGACTCTCCAGCAAGCCGCATCGACCCAACTAGGCTTTTCTCCCAAAAAGACCATGATGGTAGCACAGAAACTTTATGAAGGTGTAAAAACAGATAAAGGGACTATGGGTGTCATTACTTATATGAGAACAGATAGTCTTAATCTTGCCAAAGAAGCGGTTGAGAGTGCAAGAGAGTACATCAAAACTACGTATGGAGACAAGTACCTTCCAACAAAAGCAAAAAACTATGCAACCAAGTCTAAAGGGGCACAAGAAGCTCACGAAGCTATACGTC
>SOIK01000142.1 GCA_004377245.1 Sulfurovum sp.
GAAAATGACCCTTTTCAGTGTCACCCCTACTTCATAGAAAATGGTAATGAGTCTGTTTTGGTTGACCCAGGTTCTATGCTGGAATTTGATGCAGTGGTGAAAAAGATAAACTCCATCTCTTCTATGAGTGCCGTAAAATATATCATTTTACATCATCAAGACCCTGATCTGGCTGCATCCGTACCTGAGATGGAGAAGCTGATCAATCGTGATGATCTACTGATCATCACCCATAGTCGCATGGTACCTCTTGTGAAGCACTATATGATCAAATCTGACTATTATGAGATAGATAAACATCAATATAAACTTGATAGTAATGACTTACATTTGGAGTTTTTAACCACACCTTACTGTCACTCTCCCGGGGCATTTGTAACGTATGAACCTTCCACAAAAACGCTCTTCTCCGGCGATATATTTGGAGGCATTGAAGAGTCTTGGGAATTTTATGCTGGGGATGACTATTTTGAAAAAGCAAAGCAGTTTCATGCAGAATATATGCCAAGTAGAGATATCTTCAACTATGCCCTTTCAAAGATAGAGACTCTAGATATAAACCTCATCGCACCTCAACATGGCTCTATCATTGAGAAAGAGAGAATTGCTCCACTTATCGCACAGATGAAAGCACTTGAATGTGGTCTTTATATCGAAGAGGGGTATCGTGCTGAACTCATCGATACCATTGAAGAGCTGAAAGAGAAAGACCTTGCTCTTCTGGCATCACTGAGTAAGCTCAAAGAGAAAGAGGAGCTTCTTTTTCAAAAAGCCAAGATGGCTGATATGGGAGAGATGATAGGAAACATCGCCCATCAATGGCGTCAACCTTTGGCAGTGAACAATGCACTCATCTCTATCTTAAAAGAAAAAAATGAAAGAGAAACCCTGCAGGCTGATGAACTTTCTCAAAAGTTAAGAGAGATGGAAAACAGTATCCAATACATGTCACGCACTATAGATGATTTTATGCATTTTTATCATCCCAATAAAGAAAAAATAACTTTTTCTGTTTCCAGTGTTGTTGAGCATGCATTAGAGATCACCCGTCCGATGCTAAATAAAGCAAATATTGAGATACGTTTCAAAAGTAATGCTGCATTTTATGTGAATGGGTATATGAATGAGTACACGCAGGTACTTGTCTCCATTTTAACCAATGCAAAAGATGTCTTACTTCATAGAAAAGTAAAAGATGCGTATATCCAAATAGATCTCTTTGAAATGAATGATAGTGTTGTACTGAAAATCAGTGATAATGCGGGGGGAATAAAAAAAGAAAATATGCATCGTATTTTTGATCCTTATTTCACGACAAAACATAAATCCATGGGAACAGGGCTAGGTCTTTACATCTCTAAAATGATCATCGAAAAAAATATGAATGGGATATTAAGTGTGGAAAACGCTAAAGAGGGTGCGACATTTAGTATAACGATGGAGAAAGCAGATGAGTAGTAGAAAAATATGTGATATATCTATCTTGATCGCAGAGGATGAGAAGCAACTTTTAAACTCTATGGTAGAGTATTTAGAACTCTTTTTTGAAAATGTATATACAGCAGAAGATGGCTTAACAGCCTATGAGATTTATGAAAAGCAGAAGCCTGATATCATCATCGCAGATATTCATATGCCTCGTCTTGATGGTCTCTCTATGATAGAAAAGATCCGCAAAAAAGACTTGCAAACAAAAATCATCATCACCTCAGCACACTCTGATAAAGAGAAGCTGATGCAAGCTATAGAGTTACATTTAGTAAAGTATCTGGTAAAACCTGTCCAAAGCGACAAACTCAAAGAGCTTCTCCTCTCACTCGTTGATGAGCTGCGACAAAAGAGAGATCGTATCTATCTCAAAGAATCATTTTATTGGGATAAAAGCAAAAAGAAATTGTTTCATGATGAAAATGAGATTGCGCTAAAGCCAAAAGAGCAAAAAGTACTTGAACTTCTCTGTTCTCGTACCAACCAAAGTATTTCATCGATCGATATCTATAACTATCTCTATGAAGACCAGCCAGAACGTGACTTTTCTTCAAATGCCATCACTTCTCTCATGAAACGTATCCGCCAGAAACTTCCAAAAGAGACCATAAAAAGTACTTATGGCGTAGGCTATATCTTACAAACAAAATAA
>SOIK01000262.1 GCA_004377245.1 Sulfurovum sp.
GATGTAAGGGTCATTGTCTGAGACTATCATTTGTATCTCTTTGGCATAGAGTTCCTCTGGCATCTCATAAGGGAAAAAAGTTTTGATAGTATCCTCTTCAGTAGTAAGGCTTGGTGGGGAGACCATAAAAAGTCTTTTAACTTGAGGTATCTCTTCCTGGCAGAGCCAAAACCAGAGGGTATTGGCAAGAGAGTGGCATACTACAGTGTCTGGTTTAAATTCCTTAAGCAAAGCTTTAACTTGTTTTACCCATCTGTTTTTGCTTGGGAAGTGGCAATTGTCCAGTAGTGGGAAGGAGACTGTACCGTAGTTCTTGGCTATTTGGGCTGCAAGTTCTGCCTGCCAGTGAGGTGCATCACTTCCACCCCAACCGTGTAAGATAAGGACTTTATCGTTGTGTGACATAAGCTCTTACCTCTTTATCTATTTGGATGATCTCATTGATATTGTTCGCTTTGAAATTTTCAAACTTTTGATAAGCATCTAAAACCATTTCGCTCATCCCAAAAAATGAACATTTCTCTTTGTGAAAAGCTTTAATGGCTTCTTCGTTAGCCGCATTAACCACAACACCTAGATGAGGATTGTTTAAGATATGTTCTTTGATGTTCCAGATAGGGTAACGTTCTGCTTCAATGGGTAAAAATTCTATGGCTCCCATAGCGAGTAGATCTGTAGGAGGCAAGATGGCTTCCTCTACTTCACCTCTAAGTGCAAAAGCAATAGGCAACTTCATGTCTACTCCTGCAAAGTGTGCAGTGGTAGACCCATCTTTAAACTCTGCAAGGGCATGGATGATAGACTTTTTCTCTATGACTGCATCGATGTTAGTCGTATCAAAAAGCCATTTGGCTTCTAGGAGTTCAAAGAGTTTGTTGGTCATAGTGGCTGAATCTATGGTGATTTTATTTCCCATAGACCAGTTGGGGTGTTTTAGTGCATCGCTGAAAGTGGCATCTTTCATTTTTTCTAGTTCCCAGTCTCTAAAGGCACCGCCACTCGCAGTGATGTATAGTTTAGAGACAGGACGCTCACCTAGGAGGTACCAAAGTCCAAAATGTTCAGAGTCTATGGGAGTGATAAGAGATATATCTATGAACTCACCAGCGACCACTAAAGACTCTTTGTTTGCCAGTGCGACTCTTTTACCAAGGCTTGTAGCTTTAAGGGTAGGAGCAAGACCTGCATAGCCTACAAGTGCATTGACAACAGTATCACTTGCACATGTTTCTATGAGATGTAAAATACCGTCATTGCCACAGAGTACATTGGGGTGATTTACTTTTGCTTTGTCAGCCTCATTGGCGATAGCAACTACTTTGGGTTGATGCTCTTTGATCTGCTCATTGAGCAGATCAATATTATTGCCTACTACAAGAGCTTCTATGGTGATGTTATATCGTTTGGCGATGATGAGGGTATTGACCCCTATGGAGCCTGTAGAACCTAGTAAAACAATGCTTGACATTGGCTCTTATATGAGTGCTCTTAGTGCGATAACCATCATCACTGCACCAAAAAGATAACCATCTATTCTGTCAAGTATACCACCATGTCCAGGGAGTAAGTCTCCAGAGTCTTTAACCCCTGCTTCACGTTTGAGGTAGCTTTCAAAAAGGTCACCAAAGACTGAAGCGATAGCTGTTACAAGTGTTACGATAAAGGCGATCCAAAAATCAACCACATAGAGTCCTGCAAAACTACCGACTAATGTTGCTACGATGATACCACCAAAAACGCCTTCAAGTGTTTTGTTTGGTGAAGTGTCTGAGAATTTGGTTTTACCTATGGCTCTACCTGTGAAAAATGCCCCCATATCTGTGAGTGCAACTGTGACAAGGAGCCAGAACATCGATGCGATCCCGAAATCTTGATAGAGGATAAGGAAAAAGAGAATCCCGCTTACCGGATAGAGAAAAGGAAGCAGGAGTCTCTTGTCAAAATTATGAAAATAGGCAAGTGATGATGCAAAGATGATCGCCATAAAGAAGAAGAGGTCATCAGGATTAGGGTAGAAATAAGCTACGATCCATAGCAATACAGCCCAGACATACATCGATGGTGCTACAAGTTTAAAGAGTTTCATTGCTTCATAAAAAGCGAACATGTAGATGACACCTAAGAATGCCCACAT
>SOIK01000126.1 GCA_004377245.1 Sulfurovum sp.
TAATGATGAGGAATATTTATTGTCAGAGGGGCAAAGTATAGATAAAAATAATGACACTATTATGCAATACACAGGACTAAAAGACAAACAAGGTGTAGAGATTTATGAGTCAGACTTGATAAGATGGGAGTCGATAGACAATGAAGATACACCTCCAATAAGTGAAGTTAAGTTTTATGATTGTTCTTTCTATTCAGAGAGAAAAGGAAATCGTTGTCTGTTAGGTTCACCAAGCGGAGTGCAGAATAAATATATCGAAGTAATCGGGAATATTTATGAAAATAGTGAACTGTTATGCAAATAGAATTTAATTGTGATATGTGTGGCAAATTATCTAGTGATAGAAAATCACACTATAAAAGAAAAAAAAGACATTTCTGTTCTATGAGTTGCTATGCAGAGTTTAGGAAAACAAAGCTCCCAAAGAATGAACAACATGCATGGAAAGGTGGTGTTACTCCTTATGAAGCACACAGAAGGTATGTTAAGAAAAATCCAAAAAGAATATCTCATCTTAAAGCTAGAAGATACGCAAGAGAAAAAGGTGCAGAAGGAAACCATACATTAGAAGAATGGCAATACTTGTGTATTAAACATGACAATAAATGTGTATTTTGTAGAGAAGCGAAAAAACTAACAAAAGACCACATAGTGCCATTATCAAAAGGTGGAAGCGATTATATAACAAATATTCAACCGATGTGTAGAAATTGCAATAGCAAAAAGCATATTCATATATATGAATATCCAGAACTCCTAGAGGCTAAATCATGACAACAATACAAAACCAATTTCAAAAATACATAGTATGTGAGCCGCTCTATTCGGAAATCCTCGACATGATAGACAAAGGCAAAGACTCACAAATAATAGACAACTCTCTAGTTGAGATAGTCAAGTCTTTTCGCAAGGATGGTCTCCATGAAGTTACAGTCAAGGTTCACACATGATAAGAGAAGAACTACTTAAACAAAAAGACATTATCCCGATAGAACAACACCCAGACTATCATAATGATATAGCTTATGATATAGACGATGTATTGGATATTATAAATGATTTCGAGTCAAGAATTTGTGAGAATTGTAAACATTGGAGTAAAGAAAAGAAACAATGTTTTAATGAAGAGTCTATAGCATATACATCACAAGAGGCGATATACTACGATGATGGCTGCAACAAGTTTGTAAGAAAGGTTTCATCATGAGCCCAACACTAAAAGAAAGACAACATGAAATAATGCAAGACAACATGAACAAGATACACCACATTGACTGTTTAGAGTTTATGAAGCAAATACCAGATGATTATTTTGATTTGGTTTTGACAGACCCGCCTTATGGGATAGGTATTGATGGTCAAAAAAAATCAATAAATAAAAATAATCCAAAAGCGAATAGGAAACAACACGATTTCAAGGGATGGGATAATGCTACACCAAGTCAAGAGATATTTGATGAAATATTTAGAATTAGTAAAAATCAAGTTATTTGGGGTGCAAATTATTTTGTAGATAAATTGGAGAAGAATACAAAGGGATGGATAATTTGGGATAAAGGTCAAAGAGGCTTAACAATGAGTGATTGCGAACTTGCATATTCGAGCTATCAATGTGCGACAAGAATTATAACATTTAATAGAGTAGAAATTCAGGTTGATGGTAGCGTACACCCAACACAAAAGCCGCTAAAGCTATTTAGTGATATATTAAGAAATTTTACAGATGAACACTCAAAGATATTTGACCCGTTTATGGGCTCAGGAACGACAGCAATAGCCTGCAAAAGTTTAGGCTTAGATTGGTGCGGATGCGAACTAGAAGCTGATTATGTAGAGATAGCAAACAAAAGACTAGAACAAGTGCAAGGGAGTCTATTTTGAAAGATAAAAACATCAAACAACCACCACGCTTCTGCAAATATATCCACTGTAGAAAACTACTACCAAAAGATAGCCACCACCAAAAAAGATACTGCTCTGATACAGACTGTTACGCAAAGCAAAACAAGATTGAACAAAAAGAGCGAAGAGACAAACTTAAGGCAAACAAGCCTAAAAAGTTTAAAATATGCAATTTCGATGAGTGTGGTAAAGAATTTGAGGTAGACCCCAAAGCACCACTCAAAGCATACT
>SOIK01000111.1 GCA_004377245.1 Sulfurovum sp.
GAAGTTTTGCTTGAAAAAGGAGTTAATCAAACTATTGGCTGGGCGTGTCAAAGCTTTTGGTATTGAGCCAGAGCGGAGTTGAACCGCCATCATCTTGTAGATGCACCCAATTAGCCATACAATGTTACTTGTGTGGTGTTCTTGGCTCATATAAGCTCTTAGTGAAGTGGTGTTTTGGGCTTGTCGGGTAGGCATAGCCAATCACTCTACCAACTTAGTTATTGCACCACTTCATAAAAAACTCTTTGTGAAGTACGCCTATCGGTCAGTTCCGATATGGAGATTACAAGTTGCCACTAATATTCTATTTGTCTGATCGTCTGTCCTTGATGAAACTTTGTGTAGCATACTTCATAAAAAGCTCTTAAAGAGCAGCAACTATTACTAACGCATTTTTGGCTACGCGTTCATATCTTATTGCTGCTTTATAAAAGCTCAAAATGTTATAGAACATAGAAGCTAAACTCAACTTCTACTCAAATTGTAGCAGAGAATATTTTATTTGTCAAGTGTTTTATGAAAATAACTGTAATTTTCTTGACAATATTACATTTATTGTGATATACTTCATTATATCAATACAAGGAATAATATGACAGATACAAAGATAGCAGAGCGATTTAAGATGCCAATTAGGACTTTGGCGAATTGGAAAAAACAGAAACCTAGCAATTGGAGACGCAAATTATATGTGTTTATGAAAGAAAAGCTAGAGAGAGAAGATCATAGCGAAAAAAGAGAGGAGCATTTTTAATGGCAGGAAAAATAACGCATGGTATGTCTAATACTAGGATATATGGAATATATAAAGCAATGCTGCAAAGATGTAGTGATATTGATTCTTGTTCATATAAATATTATGGTGCAAATGGTGTGGTTGTTTGTGATGAATGGGGATCGAACTTTGAGCCATTTATGAGGTGGGCTTTGGCAAATGGATATTCAGATAAATTAACCATAGATAGAATAGATACTAATGGAAATTATGAGCCTTCTAATTGTCAGTGGATAACACAACACAAGCAAATATTAAAACAAGAAAGATTCTCACATAGGGATGAAAGAGATAAGCATATAATATTTATGGACAATGGAAAGTTTCAGATTGCTATAAATACAGGAACAAGAAAAAATCGCAATACAATGCATGCTATGTTTGACAATATAGAACTAGCAAGAGTTGAAAGAAATATCATGGAATTTTGCATGGAAAACAATTTAGAATATAAATATCCATACTATACAGATGATGTTTTAGGTACAAAAAAAGGAGATAGAGTAAAAAGAAAACTATCAAAAGATACAAAAATAGAAAACATGATAAACAATGGAGAGAATCTAAGACTAATAGCAAAAAAACTAAAAGTATCTGCGTATTATGTATTTAGATTGTCAAAAAATATTATATAAAAACAAAATACATCATCACAAATGTATTATATTTAAAAAGGATAACAAATGATATGCAAAAGAAAATTAAAAATAATGATCGCAGACAAAATCGCTAAAAAGAAAGCCATTCACTTTGTCGAAGCAATCGTCCTGATAACAGATGAGATGGTAAATGATGTTTGGGATGAGATGATGAGAGCTGCAGAGCTTGAAATTTTTAAGATTGAACTAAAGGAGAAATAATGACGCAAGAAGAATATAAACAAAAAGAAAAAGAATATCGTGAAGAGGTAGCAGTTCTCGGTTTATTTGTTTCAAATATGGGTGAAATAGACGACGAGATAGATGAGATTATTAATAGAATATTTGATAAAATTAGATATCCAGAGACCCCAAAGGATAAACAATGAGTCAATCACAAAATACAGTAGAAGTACATCAAATATTTAATAGAGACAAATTACTAGATGAAGCAGTTTTTCTTGGAATATGTGGACTAAATATGTGTAAAGATAAAGAATTTATAACAGGAGTTGTCAGGCTTGAAATGGCAAGGGATAAACTTGACAAAGTTATAAAACATATCTATAAAGAAAAGTTAAAAACGGAGGTATTTTAAGATGAGCCAATCACAAACACAACTAATCAGACAGCACCTTGAAGATGATCATGCAATCACAGACATTCCTGGATATGTGGGCAGATATGGAGCAACACGAGATGGCAGGATATGGAGTT
>SOIK01000173.1 GCA_004377245.1 Sulfurovum sp.
TTTGTTGGCTTACGTGATGCAGGTGACCCTGTGGAAGTTGCAAGACGTTACAATGAAGAGGGTGCAGATGAGATCACCTTTCTTGACATAGGTGCGAGCCATGAGGGTAGAGATACCATCGTTGATGTAGTGAAAAAAGTAGCGCAGGAAGTGTTTATCCCCCTTACTGTAGGAGGAGGGATCCGAGAACTCTCAGATATTTATAACTTACTTAATGTGGGCTGTGACAAAGTCAGTATCAACTCAGCGGCTATCAAAAGACCAGCGTTCATTGAAGAGGCGGCAAAACGTTTTGGCTCTCAGTGTATTGTAGTGGCTATAGATGCAAAAAGAGTAGCTGATGACAAGTGGCATGTCTTTACCCATGGTGGACGTATTGACACAGGTATTGATGCACTAAAGTGGGCGAAAGAGGCCTATGAGAGAGGTGCAGGTGAACTCTTGGTCACTTCCATGGATGCAGATGGTACTAAAGCAGGGTTTGACAATGAACTCAACCGTAAAATAGGGGAACTGGTCAATATTCCGGTCATCGCAAGTGGTGGAGCAGGAACGATGCAACACATTGAAGAAGCATTTACGCTTGGTAATGCAGATGCAGCATTGGCAGCTTCTATCTTCCACTTTAAAGAGATTGACATTATGGAGTTAAAAAGCTATCTTAGAGGGAAAAATATCCCAGTGAGAATATAATGATTATCTGTGCAGGGCAAAGTGAGCAGTTTAACTTTGCTACACCCATTGGCATCGGAATGACAGATGTTGCCATCAACCTGACACAACTCTGCATGCTAACGCCTCCCAAATTTTTACTTTTTGTGGGTACAGCGGGAAGCTACGGTGAAAAGAAGATTTTTGACATCGTTGAGTCACGTACAGCAGCAAACATAGAGAACAGTTTTTTTACAGGTGGTTCTTATACGCCTATAGATAATGTTGTTAGTACAGCAGAAGATGTTTCACGTGAAACACTTGTGAATTCATCGAATTATATTACAACAGATGGGAACATGGGAAAACACTATCTATCAAAAAACATTGGCTTGGAAAATATGGAGTTCTATGCTGTACTGAAAGTAGCTAAAAAATTTGGCATTTCTGCAGGTGGGGTTTTTGTGGTGACAAATTATTGTAATGAAAATGCGCATAGAGATTTTATGGCTAATCAAAAAGAGGCGATGAGAAAGCTGACTGAATATATGAGGAACGTTAAACAATCGTGAATAGTTTCACGATTGTAGTGACGGAACCGAAGTGGTCGGAGCGAAGCGTAGCCACGAAGGAAAAAAGAGAAAAATGAACAAAAAAATAATACAAGACCTAACAAAAGAAGAGTTAAGTGAACTGATCAAACCTTCTTTTCGTGCGAAGCAAATTTATAATTGGATTTATCATAAGTATGCAGACTCTTTTGAAGAGATGAAAAATCTCCCAAAAGAGATGAGAGAAAAGTTGGATGAAGAGTATACGCTTACGCCACTCAAAACACTTACGGTACAAGACAGTATAGATGGAAGCCGTAAATATCTGTTTGAACTTCATGATGGTCATACTGTTGAAGCCGTACTTCTTTTGATGAAAGAGAAAGAGTACCATGATGATGGCTCTGTAAAGCATCAGGAACGCTATACAGTCTGTATCTCTTCTCAAGTAGGGTGCAAGGTAGGGTGTGCCTTTTGTTTGACCGCAAAGGGCGGTTTTATGCGTAATTTGACTGCTGGTGAAATCGTTGAACAGGTACGGATGATAAAGAAAGATAATAACATAGCTGCCAATCGTCGTGTCAACTTAGTTTACATGGGTATGGGTGAACCGCTTGACAACCTGGAAGAGGTAGTAAAGTCTGTAAAAATATTTTCAGATCCGGAGGGGATGGCTATCGCTACACATCGTCAAACCATCTCAACTTCAGGACTCAGTTCTAAGATAGAGAAGCTTGGAAAAATGGAGCTTGGCATCAATCTGGCTATCTCATTGCATGCGGTAGATGATGAGCTAAGAGAGCAGTTAATGCCTATTAACAAAGCATATAATATTGAGTCTATCATCACTGCGGTTAAAAACTTTCCTATCAATGATAGAAAAAGAGTGATGTTTGAGTATCTTGTCATCAAAGATGTCAACGATGA
>SOIK01000065.1 GCA_004377245.1 Sulfurovum sp.
AGAAGCTCAACTACATCGTCAGGGGTAAGTACTTTTTCTGCGGCGATAATTTTTAGATCTTCACGCAGTCCATACTCATTTAAAACGTCATTAACTACGACCAAAGCTTCTCGTATGGGTAAACCTATTTTGCTCATCATTTCCAGTGGTGCAGTAGCTGAACCACCATCTCCACCATCTATAGTGATAAAGTCTACGATATTTTTTCCACTATCTACCCTCTCTTTAAGTGCTTTGGCATAGAGCTCAAAATCTTCTTTTGTAGAGATGACTATTTTAAACCCTACAGGTTTATCAGAAAGTTTTTGTAAGTGCCCTATGAAGTCAAAGAATGTATCCATATCTGTAGCATAAGGGAAACGATTTGGACTTATAAGGTCTTTATGTGCTGGTATACTACGATAATAAGCGATATCATCACTCACTTTTATAGCAAGCAGTTTTCCACCTGTCTGTTTAGCACCCTGTGCCAGTTTGACTTCTGTCATACGGCAAAAACGCATCACTTTAGCGTAACGTTCTTCATCAAAATGCCCAGCATGATCTCTTACGCCATAAAGTCCACTCCCCATTTGAAAGGTAATATCAGGTACACCTTCAGGTACATTATGAGGAAAAAGATCCAAAGCTTTTGTCCAGTCAATACGGAAATAGAACATCTTTTCTCTATCGAAGATAAATGTACCACGGTCTTTCTGTCTGACAACCATTTTACGATAGACGCGACCAGCAACTTCCTTGTTAGTCACAACTTTCATAGTCTTATAAATAGACTTGGCAAACCATGTCCCTTCTCTAACCTCCAAATAGGCACTGTTGCACTCTTTATATCTTAAAGTATAGAGAAAGTTGGAAGTGAGCCCACCCTCACCTGTATTGATGGGAAATCCTCCAAGGAAAGCACCTTTAGAAAATGCACGTGTCCCCTCTGGTGAGATAGCTCCATCACTCATGGCAGATCTTCCTATGATACTTTTAGCTTCAAATGGGTGTTTTCTACTGCTTCCAAATAGTACAGTAAAACTATTTTGTACTTCATCAAGCTCATTTACAAAATTTGCATGTTTAAAAAGAGTTTTTTGATTGCCATAGGGTTTTGTAGGAGAGAAAGAGAGATAAGGATTTTTCTTGGCAGCTACTTTGTTGATCCATCCCAGTTTTTCAAATGAGTCATAAAAGGTCTCATCACCAAAGTACTGACGCATAGGATCACGCATGAGATAAAAGAGATAACGTAAACGCCCTACAAGTGGATAGTTTATGAGCAGTTGGTTTTCTCTTTGTATAAATCGATCATAGATCGCGATACTTATCATGACGAGTATTAAAACGATTATAAAGAGTTTTAGCAGTATGCTCCAGTCTGAAGAGAGTACGGAAAAGTATGACAGTACAGTTTCATTATTCATACTTTTTCCCTTCAAAAAGAAGATGATCCAAACTATATTTCCCTGCTCCAAATGTAACAAATATCAATAAAAATATTAAATAATATAGAGGTATCTCAACTCCATTGTTTGCGACAGAAAAGCCGTTTGGAAGATGTACCAGGTAAATGGCGGTAAGCATTACAAAGCTAAGAAAGATAGAGATAAAACGTGTAAAGAGTCCCAAAAGTAAGAGTACGATACCCATCGCCTCAAAACCTGAAACCATGTAGGCAAAAAGAGTTGAGAATGGTACATGCATACTTTCAAACCATTTAGTAGTACCTTCCAGATCATTGATCTTCATGAGTGCAGGCTGTACAAAACCAAATGCCAAAACCAAACGTGTTAAAAGTAAAATAATATTCTGAGGATAAGAGAATAAAACCCTACACTCTGCAAGAAATGCTTTCATGTACCCTCCTCTAATTACACATATTCTGTAATAGAGTTAGTATACACTTTAGAGCGTGCAATAAGTGTGGAAAATATTAAGTAGCTGTAGCTCTGAAGCGACATTCACCCAGTGTGATGGTCTTTCCTTTTTGTATCTCAGATAAGATGTACTTCAGAGTACCCTGCGCATCAGCGTCTGGCATCTCTTCTTCTATGATACGAAGTGCATCTTTTTGGCTGGTTTTTGACCAGGTTTTTTCATAGACGTATTGGGTATAGATATCCACTA
>SOIK01000191.1 GCA_004377245.1 Sulfurovum sp.
ATTGCAAAGGCTTCAGCCAGGTTCATACCACGACCAATATTTGCATTCACCGTCAGTAACTTCTCTTTAATCGCCAAGTTATCAACCATGCCAACTGCCGTTTCCAGGGCTTCAGATACAGGAATACCTGCTTTTACCAGTTCACCAAAAACCAAGTTATATTTATGCATTGTAGAGAGGAAGATAGCTTTATTTATAAGATAAAATCTAGGATGGATCATCATCTTATCCATACTGTATTTGAAATCTCTATTATTTTTATAGAAATACTTTACTCCAAAAATTGTAGCAAACAAAATAATGAGGATTAATATTCCATAATTACTGAATGCCCATTCCAACTTAAGAAGTATTTGTGTAGGAACTGGTAAGTCTGTTTTAAATCTATCAAAAATATCTTTGAATTTTGGTACAACTACCATAATTAATATCGTAAAAGCAATCCCCATCGCAGCTAGAGTAATCAATGGTGAACGAATTGCTTTTTTAAACTTAGCTGTATTATCTCTAATAGTTTCCAGAATATCTGCAAGCTTATGATAAGATTCAGAGATATTACCTGTTCTTTCACCTAAATTTGTCATTGCCAATGCAACATGTCCAAACTCTTCTGTATAAGGTTCCATTGCATCAGCCAGACTATTACCTGCATTAATATCATTATTCATAGTAGTATAGATATGTTTAAGTTCTTGATTACTTGTATTATCTGCAACATCTTGCAGGGTATCATTAATAGCAATACCTGCATCCGTCATAACTGCTATTTGTCTAATCGTTGATATTTTATCATTGATAGGTATTTTAGATTTAAATGACTTCTTTAATCCTTTCAATAAATTATCCAAACTATCTTCTAAAGGTGCGGCTGTCTCCACAGCCTTCATCACCATCGAAGATGGGAATTTATGCTTAGCTGATTGAACTGCTGCCATTTTACCATCTGCTTTAATTAACTCTAAACGCTTTTTACCCTTATCCATGACTGTAACATTAAAATATTTCATTATAACCTCGCTACTCTATAGATTTCTTCAATCGTTGTTTTACCCACTAGGACCTTGCTAATGCCATCTTCAAACATGTTGATAAACCCTTCTTCAATTGCTTGTTTTGTCATCTCTTCTTTAGATGCACTTCTTGCGATCATACGTGAAAATGTTTCACTTATCGTTAAAACTTCAGATATCATTTCACGTCCTGCATACCCACTATGACCACACTCTTTACAGCCTTCCCCTACATAGAAAGTAGGATTTTCAGGAAGATACTGCTTTACATCCTTCAAAAGGCTCTCTGGAAGTACTGTTTCCTTCTTGCAGTGCAGACATATCTTTCTTACAAGTCTTTGTGCCTGGATGGCTACAAGTGCACCACTCACAAGATACTCTTCTATACCCATGTCCAAAATTCTGGTTACCGCGGAAATAGCATCGTTGGTATGCAGAGTAGAAAGTACCAAGTGCCCCGTAAGTGCTGCTTGAATAGCAATACGTAAGGTTTCTTTATCTCTAATCTCCCCAATCATGATCTTATCTGGATCTTGTCTTAATATAGACCTTAATGCAGCTCCAAAACTTAATCCAACATTAGGTCGCACTTGTACCTGTTGTAAACCACTCATCTGATACTCTACAGGGTCTTCAACAGTAATGATTTTATCTTTAATATCTTTAATTGCATTAAGTGCACCATAAAGTGTGGTTGTTTTACCAGAACCCGTAGGACCCGTAACCAGTACAATACCATAAGGTACTTTAATAGCTTCAGAAAATCTATCATAACAAAATTTACTCATACCTGCATCTTCAAGCCTGATCATCGCTTTGGACTTGTCTAAAATCCTCAAAACAATTGATTCACCAAAAATAGTAGGGAGTGTTGAAACCCTGAAATCAAAATCTTTTTTTGATACAGTCGTAGAAAATCTACCATCTTGCGGTTTTCTTTTTTCTGCTATATCTAAATTTGAAAGCAGTTTCATTCGTGAGGCTAATGGATTGAAAATATCTTTATCAAAAGTAAAGCTTTGACGCAACATACCATCGACACGTTCACGTATAATACAACTCTTTTCTGTTGCTTCGATATGAATATCACTTGCACCAATATAAATAGCTGACTTTATAATAATATCAATAAGTTTTAAAACAGCTGGTGATGCATCATCTTCCTCTTTATTTTTTCCCTCTTGACTTAAATCTTTACGAATATCTGAAACCAAACCTTTTATGCTTTCATTAATTTCCAAACGTTGTAAATACTGATTTATCTGCCTAGGCTTAGAAATTGCTATTCTTATCGGTTTTTTTGGGAAAAGTCGCTGTATTGCATCTTGTGCTGCCATATCCAAAGGATCATCAAAAACGATTAGAACATTAAGATCATTCTCTTCAATAGGTATAATATTATATTTAATGAGTTGCTTATATGGTAATTTTGAAAAAAGTTTCATATCTATTTCAACTTCATCTAAATCAATATACTCAACATGAAGTGCTTTTGCAATTTCTTCAAGAATAGGGGTAATATCAATCCCCTCAATCTTTTCTAAATGAGATAGAGTAATGATACCTTGTCTTATTTTCTTAGCTAAAAATATTTCTACAGAGTGCAGATCAATCATATTTCCAGCTATGAGGTTAGCAAATGAAATTTTTTTAGGTGGTCTGCTTTTAACTAAAGTAGAAATAGCATCTTTAGTTATAAGCTTTTCATCAAGCATCATTTCAATAAGTTTTACCATTCTAATCACTCCTTCTTACTCTATTTAGTATAGCATCATATGTCGATAGTCAAGCTAAATTTATGGTTATAGAGTACCTTTTTTTATCTTATGTAATAGACTTTTAGCTTCTACTGAGTTTGATTTTTTAATGTAAGCCGTCAAAATACGTATCGCTTCATTTTTGCGACCCAACTTCACTTTAGACTTTACAAATATCAACCAACTCTCTTCAATATTTCCATTAACTTTATTGGTTTGTAGTGCCCAATACTCTGCTTTTTTGTAATTCCCTTTACGATAATAACTTTCCGCTAAAAAAAGTGAATCGTCTGTATCGTGTGACTGATTAAAACGCTTTGCAACATCTTTATATGCACTTACACTTGTTGTCTCTATAATGTTTAAATGCATTTTCTTCCGAGATTTTTCTACTGTTTTTATTTTTACTCTAGGTTCTTTAATAGTTTTAATATCCTCTAGTATAGGTATATCTTCAACAATTTCCATAGATTCATTTTCATAAGATGTCACTGTCATAGGTTTTATTTCAGTTATTTTTGGAATTTCACTTACTTTAGATTTCTTTATTTCCAATGTTGTTAAGGCTTTATCTATTAATAATATAGTAGATTTATCCGTAACTATTTCTACATTACTTTTATCATTAAATTTAAGAAAATCAATTTTTTTATAATTTAAAAAGATTAAAGAGATGAGTAGCATAAGAAAAATAACAAAAATAAGTGTATACCAAGGTTTCATCTTTTTTTTCTTGTATCTTTTCCACTCTTCTTCTAAAGGTTTAATATCATACATGAATATATCCCAATTTCAATGCAGCCATTTCAATAATTCTTTGAGGCATATGCTCATAATTCATTTTAGAAGGGTCATTTTTATCATAATATTCACATATCTCAAATAGAGTAAAAAGTAATTTGTTACACTCTCTATAATTACCTTTTGTAAAAGTATGGATAAGTTTCATATCTTTATCTTTGATCGCATTAGCAACTTCAAAAAGATTTTTTTTCAAAAGTTTTTTATAGATATATTTACTCTGATCCTCTTTGGTCGCATTTTTAAGCTCTATCACTTCCCAGATACGGGATTGAAAATGCTCTTTAGCAATTAAATCTTCATCCTCTGTTTTATGCAAAGAAACAACAAACTTTACAGCACGACTATCAGAAAAAAGTCTAATTTTTTCCATCATCTCTGGACTATACATCTGTGCCTCATCAAGGAGTATTATGATTTCTCTTTTTCCTCTTAAGTTTTTACAAAAATCAACTAAAGCAGAAAAGTTCACTTCTGTATTATTGGGTAAATCTTTCTTTGTAAGTACTTTAAACAATTTATGAAAAAACTCTTTTTCATTAATGGCAGGTGTATCAAAATAATGAATTTCTCGTTTATTTTTTAATTTAATATGAATACGATTAAGAAGAATACTTTTCCCTGTCCCAGGTTTGCCAAAGAGTAGAATCATCTTTAATGGCTTATCCATACTATGTTCTAATTGTTTATAAGCTGAAGTGGATGAATCTAACTCAATGTAGTCATCGATATCTATAGAATCAACAAATACATTTTTAGCAGCTTCGTATCTACTTTTCATTAAGTTTTGTATATCCTAGATCTTTAAGTGATACAGATTTAGAATTTTTAACAATATGCGGTGTAACAATTAAAACTAACTCTTCCACTGTATTAATTTTCTCTTCATGCTTGAACGCATACTCTAATAGAGGTAAGTCGCCTAGTAAAGGAACTTTATTAATTTTAACACCTGTTCTAGAAAAGATTAAACCACCAAGAATAGCATGTTGACCATCCTTAACTTTAATAACAGATGCAATTTGTCTTCTTACTAAATCTGGCGGAATATCTCTCACACCAGCGTCACTTTTTACTGCACTAACAGTCTCAGATATAGATGGATTGATTTTTAATGTAATCATCCCGCTATCATCAATCTCTGGAGTAATATCAAGTAATATACCCGCGAATACAGAGTCAACTATTTGTCCTGTTTCTGCACCCTCTGCAGCACCACCAATAGGAACAGCGCTTGTTGTTAACTTATAAAAGAGTTCTTTACCCACACTAATTAATGCTGGTTGGTTATTCAGTGTCATCACTCTTGGACTAGAGATAGATTTCACATCCCCTTGTGTACCTAAAAATTTTACAACCTCTGAAACCTTTGCATTTCCTGTAATATTTACCAATTGGGCATTTCTAGGTCTTGCTCCTTCAGCAAATTCTGCTTCAGTAATACCTTCTGTATTGTCAAATGTAAATGATGAAATATTACTTTGTGCCATAGCCAATGAGTTAATTGTAAAGTTTTGCAGTCCATAAAGTTGTGACCAATCAACTCCTGTTGTTTTACTGTCATCAAAAGTTACTGTAAGTATACGCACATCGATAAGCACTTGCGATTTAATCTGTTTAGCCAATGTATGAATATACCTTGCTACTCTATTAATCTGTCTATCTGTACCTGTTACTGTAACCATACCAGCTTCTGGATTCACAATAGGCGCCAAAGGATTATATTCCCAAACCTGACCATCTGGTCCTGTCCAACCTTCACCTGTTTTAGTATAGTGCGTACTACCATCACCTGCTCCAATCAAGATACGCTGAATTTCTTTCTCAACTGTTCTCCAAAATTTAAAGTCATCACTACTCTCTATAGAAATACCTGTTTTTGAAATACCTGATTCATCAGTAGAAGCTCCATTAGAAGCTGAATTCTGTGGGCTTGCTATAGTTACATCTGCCTTACTCTTTCCTGTTCTTTGTCCAGAAATATAATGAATACGAAATGTTCTTGTAATCAAATATGAAATTTTGAGTTTATTATCGCTCAACGAATAATGAAGATCATTGTCTTTAAGAATAGTATTCAAAAAACCTTTTAATGTACTGTTTGTCAACTTAACATAATAAAGTTTTTTATTCATTCTTTTCTTTGCAGCATCATCTCTAACAATAACAGTTAATTCACAAGTCTCTGCAAGATTTTCAATCACATCACTAATGGTTAATTTACTGTCTATCGTAACACTAAACAATTTCGTAGAACAACTACTTGCAACCAAAGTATTTGTAACACCCAACATCATTGTGAATGCAATAATAAACTTGACCCCTAAATTTCGTACTTTTTTCATCTTATTACCTTTCTTCTAACTTGATAAAATTATCTCTTTTTTGATGGAGAAATAATTTTTTGACATTATTA
Organism: Sulfurovum sp.; assembly: GCA_004377245.1. Classification (GTDB taxonomy): domain Bacteria; phylum Campylobacterota; class Campylobacteria; order Campylobacterales; family Sulfurovaceae; genus Sulfurovum. The sequence continues at coordinate 5,985 of SOIK01000191.1, forward strand.
CCATTTCTAAGTACCACACCTCTTTTACCCACATATTTTAGTGTGTAACCCATAATAGTGTCATCAATACTTTTCCATCCTTCATTTATATATGCTTTACCATTCATAATAGCATGAAGTGATAATTTTACTGTTTCTGCTTCTACAGGAGTCACAAACGTAGTTATTTTATTTTCTTCTTCTTGTACTCGAATAAATGGTTCTTTTGTTGCTTCTAGCGTTTCTAACTTAATACCTTCTCTTTTCTCATGTATCTTACTGATCATTTTTTCTATTTGTTCAACAGAAAGATCAGCATAAAGTGAAACGGTTAGCAATGAAATTATAAATAGTATCTTTTTCATTAGTTATTTATCCCCCATACAGAAATATTGATATCAGCTACAATCTTCTTTGACGCGTTTTGATCAAGAGAAAACTTTGTTCCATAAATATCTGTAACCAAAACATTTTGTTCCAGTTCATTCATAAACTTTACAATACCTTTATATTCACCCTTGCACCCTATACCAATTTCTAAAACATGTCCAAAACTACCTTTGTTATCTACATATTTATTTGCTATATATTGTATATCTACATTTTGTATCACTGCTTTATCCGTAATAGAATTTAAAAATTTAGACCAACTTTTTTGGTTAAATAACATATCAGATAGTTTTTCTAAGTTTGTATTAACAAACTTTATTTTTTTGTTTAAATTAACTATATTACTCTTTTTTGTGACGATATCGCGATCAAACTTCTTAACATAAAATTCACGATCACCACCTACAGTAATAGAGTTTAGATAAGTGTTATTATCGACTATACTTTTTTGTATGCTTTTCTTGCTTGTTTCACTTTTCTTATACATCTTTTCAGTATAAGGTAAAAGATAGGCATAAGCAAGATATGCGATGATACCTGCTATTCCTAAAATAATTAACCATTTTTCACTCTCTTTTTTAGGTGCAAAATAACTATCCAGTTCTTCTAATTTATTTTCTATGAATTTCATCTTAAATCAACCTTTAATAGACCTTTATAGTAATTACTCTCTTGGTCTTTTTGGATTAGTTCAATATCAATTTGATTTATCTCATCAAAGTGAGTATCTGAAATATATTTAATGAGTTCTGTGAGTTTTCTATCATCTGAACTTACTAAAGACATCCATACTGTATCATCTTTACTATATAACATATCAACATGAACACCATATTTATTTAACTCTTCTGCAATGGTATGAAATGTGCCTGATTTAAGACGATAATTTACTTTTTTATCATATATAGTAGTGAGGGTCTCTGTTTTCCTTTTATATATATCTGATAATTTAGCAATTTCCTTATCCAACACACTTATTTTTTGTTTCTTGTCACTTAGTATTTTCTTATATTTATTTGCTTCTGTAGTAAGTTTATTATTTTGTATAGTTAATGCATAAATTTTGGCATCATTCGCATAGGAACCTACCAAATAAACCAAAGGATAAGCCAAACCAACAGAGATAGCAGCAAAAGTTGCTATGATAAATTGTCCACTTGCACGATTCATAAACGATGGTGCACGTGGGAAGATCGTAAGGTTTACAATAGAAGATTCATCTTCCATATAATCAAAGGAGCTAAGCAACATCAAGTATTGAAGTTGATCTATATACCACTCATCATTATTAACATTATAATCAAAATTTAAATCTGCAGACTGTAATCCTAAATAGTTTTGACTATACTCATCCAAGCCTATGATAGGACCTTGAACACTACCTATAAACATATGATCAATTGTATCTAATTGGAATGCTCTTTTTGTATAAATAATAATATCATTGATGGTAATAAATACTTCAGCAAAAATCTTCATAAAATTTTGCTGGTAATTACTGTTGGTTGCTTTAAGTCCTTCAGTCTCTAAAATAGAAAAAAACTCTTTCTTGTCAACTTGTTCACCAACCATTTCACAATATTTTTCATACATTTGTTCTAAAGAAAACTCTATAGATTTAGAATAAAGATATTCTCCATTTTTATAAAATGTTACAAATGCATCTTGCTTAGTAAAATACATAAAACAATGTGTCCCACTGTCATTCAATATCTCTTTTTTATATAAAGCTTTATAAAGAAGTGGTGCTGGTATGATAAGATCGAGATATTTAGTCTCTTGCTTTATAGGAAGATAGAGTTTATCTAAAACTTCCGATTCAGCAACAAAGAGATGAAATTCTCTCTCTTCTCCCTCATTTTCAACTTCAGTCGAAGAGATAATATAATTACTGGCCGGATCTAACCCTAACTCTTCATAGGCTTTTATTTCAAGAATATCTGCAACATCTTCTTGTGGGATACTACGACTTAACTGTATCGTAGTAGTAATTATGTCTTTATTACTTACATATGAAGTAATAAAATTTGAAGTGTTATAACTGAGTTTCTTTAAAGATTTAAACGAGTCACTCTTAAATATATAGTTTTTATTCGTATAAGCATTAAGTGTAACAATATTTTTTATTGCCGATTTCGACGAACTTTTTTTCAAAAACATTCTAAACTTCCTTGTTTGTTAAATTATTATATATGTTATAATATTAAAACTATCTTACAAAAATAAATTTTTCTTTAAAATATAACTTTTTTAATCATTTATCTTTCAATTACAGGCTGAAAGCCCACTTATAAGGGAATATCCATGTAATTAATTTAGAATCATTGAAACTTAAAATCTAAAAATAATCACAATTTTAGATAATATATCCAAATTCTTCTAAGCTTTCTCTATTTTTACTCCACCCTTTTTTAACAGAAACATGTAAATCTAAAAATATTTTTTTGCCTGAAAAAAACTCCATCTGTTCACGTGCAAGTTTTCCTACACGTTTAATACCTACACCTTTTTGCCCTACAATCATACCTTTTTGTGTCTCTTTTTCTACAACGATGGTTGCATATACTTTATCTAAGGTATCACTCTCTTCTATCTTTTCTATCGTTACATCACTCTCATAAGGTATCTCATCACTAAGATTCTCAAATATGGATTCACGGATAAGCTCTTTGTAGATGTCTCGTATATTTTCCGTAGTAAGGATTTCAGTATCATAGAGAAATGGTGAATATGGCAGATGTTTAGCTATTTCATCAAGAAGTTGTTTTTTTCCTACCTTTTTCTTCACAGAAAAAGGGATGATGGCTTCAAAATACTCTTGATACTTTTGGTATTCACCGAGTTTTGCCAGGATATCACCTTGTTTTACATGGTCTATCTTTGTCAAAATGACGATGTGTTTTACACCTTTTGCCTGTGCAAGTGCTAAAAACTTCTCATACTCTACCAGCTTATCTGTTACCGGTGCTAAAAAAATGATAAGATCACTGTCACCCATAGCTTTAAGTGCTTCATCCAACATAAACTTGTTAAGAAGTCTCTCTTTTTCATGGATACCTGGAGTATCTACAAAAATGATCTGTGCATTATCATGCATCACGATGATATTCATACGTTTACGTGTTGCCTGTGCTTTCTTGGAGACCATTGCCAGTTTTTCACCTACAACATAGTTCAGTAATGTACTCTTCCCTGCATTAGGTCGTCCTACAACTGCTACAAATCCTGCTTTTGTTCCTACACTCTCATCAAACATTTAACTTTCCTTTTAAGTGACTAGTCACGTGAGCCTACTGCTGAAGTAGACACAGTGTCAACAATCAAATGATAAAAAGGTGCTTTAGCGCACGTTTTTATCTTCTTGACATAATTGGAGCTTTGCTCTAATTATGTCCTATTATAGTATATATCTAGTGGTATCTTCATCTTCAACCACTTTGCTTATCTTCTCTTCTATAAGTGCTTTATCTATATTTATTTTCTCACCTGCATATTCATCTGCTGAAAAACTGATATCTTCCAATATTTTCTCCATTACTGTATGGAGACGTCTAGCACCAATATCTTCAGTCTTTTCATTTGCGAGAAGTGAATAGTGAGCAATAGCATGTAATGCTTCTTCATCAAACACTAACTCAACTCCTTCAACATTCATCAAAGCTTGATACTGTTTGATGAGTGAGTTATTTGGTTCTGTCAATATGCGATACAGTGTCTCTTCATCTAAGCTGTCTAGCTCAACACGCAAAGGAAAACGCCCCTGAAGTTCAGGCATAAGATCACTTGGTTTACTTATGTGAAATGCACCCGCAGCGATAAAAAGGATATGGTCTGTTTTTACCATACCGAGTTTTGTATGCACAGTAGATCCCTCTACTATGGGAAGCAAGTCTCTTTGCACACCCTCTTTACTTGGGTCTTGTCTGCTTTGACTACCAGAAGGTACAGCAATCTTATCTATCTCATCAAGAAAAACGATACCACCCTTTTCTACTTTTTCAAGTGCTAAAGCTTTGAGCTGTTCCTCATCGAGTAATACTTCACTCGCCTCTTGGGCTAAAATTTTCTTAGCATCTGCTACACTTACCTCTTTTTCAGGACCTTTTTTACCCATTCCGCCTAAAACTTTAATGATAGACTCTTGTACTTGTATCATCTGAGGGGGAAGTCCCTCTTCTGGCATAGTAGGCTTGTTTGGCATCTCTACTTTAATCTTAAGATGATCAAGCTCCCCTTTGGCAAACTTCTCTTGCATACGTGCGAACGATGCCTCATACTCTGCTTGCTTTTGCTCACTCGCACCAGCAGGAAGGGGAGGAAGAAGTTTTTCTATAATTTTATTTTCTATATAGTTTTTTATCTTCTCTTTATTCTTTTCATTTTCACTTTTACGTACGATACCCATAGAAGTAGATGCCAGATCACGGATCATAGATTCCACATCTCGCCCGACAAAGCCTACTTCAGTATACTTACTTGCTTCTACTTTGATAAAAGGCAGATTCATCATCGTGGCAAGTCGTCTGGCTATCTCTGTTTTACCTACCCCTGTGCTACCTATCATTAAGATGTTCTTTGGCACGACATCATGCTGCATCTCTTCACTAAGCTGCATACGTCTATAACGATTTCTAAGTGCTACAGCGATGGTCTTTTTTGCATCATCTTGTCCTATGACATATTTGTCAAGGTAAGTGACTATCTCTTTAGGTGTTAAATTTTCCATTTTTTTCCTCTTCTTGAAAAGAAGCAAAGCTCCCTTTTCATTCTTTCTTCTTGTGTATGAGCAAAGCCCATCCACAATTCATCTCACTTTTGGCTAAAGCCTTATGCAGGAAATCACTAAATGATTTCTCGTAAAAGCTTCACCTTCGGTTCAGAAGTCTTACAGTTCTAATATTTTTATATTTTTATTGGTATAGATACAAAGGTCACCTGCAACCTCAAGCGACTCTTGTACCAGTTCTTTAGGGTCAAGTGTACTGTGTTTATCTAATGCACGTGCTGCGGAGATGGCATAGTTACCACCAGATCCAATGGCAGCCATCTTCCCATCTTGTGGTTCAACCACATCACCGGTACCAGAGAGTATAAAAATATGCTCTTGATTAAGTACTATCATCATCGCTTCAAGCTGGCGTAATTGTTTATCTTTTCTCCACATTTTAGAAAACCCGATGACTGACTTAAAAAGGTCTCCCTTTTTTTCAGCCAATATTCCTTCAAACATATCAAAAAGATTAAACGCATCAGCTGTGCTTCCAGCAAAACCTGCTAAAATTTTTCCCTCATGTAAAGTACGGATCTTCGTTGCGTTACTTTTAAGTACTGTATCGCCAAAGGTTACTTGTCCGTCACCACCGATAACAGCTTTACCTTCACCTTTGTAGCCCAGTATCGTAGTAGCATCAAACATGACTATACACCTACTACTTCTACTTTAAGTGTCGCATGAATACCATGACCAAGTTTTGCATCTACTTCATGTATACCTATTGACTTCAGTGCTTTTTTGAGGTTGATATGTTTCTTGTCCAACTCAATATTAAGTTGCCCTTCTATAGCTTTAGAGATATCAGCATTTCCTACTGAACCCTGTATGCCTACAGGTGCTACAGGTTTTTCTATCTTAACCGTTGTAGCTTCAAGTGTGATCTTCTCTGCTTCGAGTCTAGCTAACTCATCTCTAAGATTACGAGCCATCTCTTCCTGTTCAGCCTTCCAGTTCTCTACCACTTCAGGTGTAGCCAATTTTGCCAACCCTTTACCGATGAGAAAGTTTTGTCCATACCCATCTTTCACTTCTTTGATCTCACCTGCTTTTCCAAGTGTTTTTACATCTTTTATCAATAATACTTTCATTCTTTATCCTTGTTGGAGTATCTATAGGTATGATTTTAACAAAACTTTACTAGACATTTGTTAAAATCAACTACATGTTTCACCTGAAATACACGATGAAATATGATAATTACTTATTATAAAACAGAGGTTTCCTATGAAGTATTTACTATTTTTACTAAGTATTACACTCTTTACCTTTCAAGGATGCAGTACCAAACAAGCTACACCACACTTAGACAACCAGCAAGTAAAAACTCCCAAGACAACTACAATCCCTTCCCAAAAGAGTATCAATAATGACCAAAAAACAGAAGAAGATACAGAAGAGTTTGAAGAAGAGTTTGAAGCAAAAGAAACAACCAATATACTTGACCCCTTAAGTGGCTATAATAGATTAATGACTTCTTTTAATGATAAAGTTATTACCTATGCCTTAAACCCTGTATCTGAAGCCTATGCATATGTGGTGCCTCAACCTTTTCGTTTAGGAGTATCCAATTTTATTCATAATATACAATTTCCTATTCGTCTAGTCAACAACCTCTTGCAATTAAAATTCCAAAACAGTTCTGATGAAATAGAAAGATTTATTATCAACTCTACTGTAGGTTTAGGTGGACTTATGGATCCTGCAAAAAATCATATGAAGATACCGATACCAGCACATAATGAAGATTTTGGTCAAACCTTAGGTCACTATGGCATAGGTTCTGGTTTCCACATTGTATTACCATTTTTTGGACCATCAAACGTAAGAGATCTAGTGGGAATCACTATAGATGCTTATGTCTCTCCACTTGTCAATGTGAGGGGCTTGGAAAACTATAAAATACCTAATAACCTTGGTCAATCTATTGCCATTGTTACTGCTCATTTTATCAATAAAAATTCTCTACATTTAGGAGAATACGAAAGTGTTAAAAAAGATGCCATAGATTTATATCCATTTTTAAGAGATATCTATGAACAAAAAAGAATTTCTGACATTGCAGAATAATTTACCATAAAAGGAAAAATATGTTAAAAAAAATACTGCTGATACTTCTTCTATCTGTCGTATCCAGCCATGCGATAGAAGAACAAAACATTCAAAAAGTGATGGATACTAAAGTGAGGAAAGTCTTACTTATATTAAAAGATAAAACATTATCTCAGAAACAAAAAGAGCAAAAAAGTATTGCTGTCATGAAGAATGTCTTTGACTATCATACAATGGCACGGATAAGCCTAGGAAAGAAATGGAAATCTCTTACTAAAAAAGAAAAAAAACAATTTTCAATCGCCTTTGAAAAAAAAATAAAATACTCATATGTAGATAAATTAAGACTATACAACAATCAAAAAGTCATCATAAAAGATTTGAAAAAAATAAAACAAAACAGAATTACTTTAGAAAATCACATCATAGGAAACAACGAAACCTATAAGGTCATATATCTATTTTACAAAAAAAAGAACCGTAATAGTTGGTTTATTTATGATGTACATTTAGAAGGCGTAAGTATTGTTCAGACATACAGAAAACAGTTTTCTGAGTTTTTGAAAACAAAATCATTTAAACAACTTTTGAAGTCGCTCTAAGCTACTGTGTCTTTACCAACTTATGCTCATGCAAAAAAGATGACCTATGCTAAATAAACTTTATCGAAAACTTATACTCAAATATCCTTTATCTGTTTTAGTTGTGCTGATCACAGCTATACTCATTTTTGGTATCAATGTCGTAAAACTGGAAATAGATGCTTCTGCAGAGACACTTCTACTGGATGATGATAAAGACTTGGCTTTTACAAGAACTGTAGCAAAACGATTTAAAACCAACGATGTCCTTGTGCTTGCCTATAAACCAAAACAAGATTTACTTTCAAAAGAAAGCCTACAAACCTTAGCCCATATTAGCGATGATTTAGAAAAATTACCAAGCGTTGAATCCGTAGATTCACTTATCAATGTTCCTTTATTTTTTTCACCCATAAGAGAAATGAGTGATTTGATCAACGACTCAAGAACACTCAAAAACAGTGACATAAATCTATCACTAGCCAAACAAGAGTTTTTAACCAGCCCTCTGTATAAGGATAGTCTTGTCAATAAAGATTTTACTATATCTTCGATCTTCATCAATCTATATGATGACCCACAATATTCTATACTTTTAGAGAAAAGAAATCTCTTACTCCAAAAACAAAAAGTCTCTCCTCTTATGGGGGAAGAAAGACAGGCACTTCACCATGTAAATATAGCTTTTAAAAAGCATAGAGACGAACAACGTATTCTTGCCAACGACAACATTAAAGAGATTCGCTCTCTTATGTCAAAATATCAGGACAATGCTACGTTTTTTTTAGGTGGGGTCCAAATGATTTCCAACGACATTGTTGGGTTTGTTAAAAATGATCTACTAGTCTATGGAAGCATACTTATACTCCTTCTTATTTTTGTTTTGGGTATTATTTTCAAAAAACCAAGATGGGTAGTGCTGCCTATCCTTATTTGTGCACTATCTGTTATTGCCATTACGAGTAGCTTAGGATTTTTTGGATGGGAAATCACTGTGATTTCTTCAAACTTTATTGCGTTGCAACTTATTATCACGATTTCCATAGTTTTACACCTTATTGTGAGATACGAAGAACTTTTAACCCAGTATCCTCATGCTTCGTCTCAAAGACTCATTTTACTCACCATGCTTTCAAAAGCGACACCCACTTTCTTTGCCATCCTCACTACAATTGCAGGATTTTCTTCGCTTCTCTTTTCCCATATCCATCCTATTATCAACCTAGGATGGATGATGAGTGTAGGGATTACAATGTCACTTGTGATTTCTTTTATTGTCTTTCCTGCTGTGCTGATGTTGCTTAAGAAAACACCTCCTGTAAAGCAAAAAAAATCTGCCTTTTCTCTACCTGCTATCAGTACTGCTATTGTTTTAAGTGATAAAAAATCTATTTTTATTATTACCTTACTTGCCATTCTATTTAGTATCACAGGGGCTTCGCAGCTCATTGTGGAAAACAGTTTTATTAACTACTTCAAAAAAGATACAAACATTTACAAAGGCATGAAAATCATAGATCAAGAGTTAGGAGGGACAACACCTTTGGATGTGATACTCACTTTTTCAGATGAAAAAATAGCATTATTACCGATAACTGAAACGGAAGAAGATGAAGACTCATTTGAAGATGAATTTAATACTTTAGAAAACGAAGACCAATACTGGTTTACCAATGAAAAGATTACTATCATAAAGAAAGTCCATGACTATTTAACACACATAGCACAGATAGGAGATGTACAATCCTTTGCTACCTTACTCGATATAGGCAAGATACTTAACCACAACAAAAGTTTAGACAGTGTAGATCTGGCTATCTTATATCAAACACTACCTCAAAAATATAGAGATATTATACTTTCACCCTATGTCAATATTAAACATAACCAGGCAAGATTTTCCACACGTATTGTAGACTCGAATGAAGCGTTACGCAGAAACACATTGTTGGAAAAAATCACATATGACTTAAGCCATATGATAGACCCTCATGTAGCAACCGTTCAACTGTCAAATCTTATGGTACTTTACAACAACATGTTGCAGTCATTGTTCCATTCGCAAATCACGATGCTCAGTCTTGTACTACTCATCCTTTTTCTGATGTTTCTTGTACTATTCAGGTCATTCAAGCTCACACTTATTGCTTTAAGTGTCAATATTATTCCCATAGGCATGATCTTTGGCTTTATGGGTTGGTTACACATCCCTCTTGACATTATGACTATCACCATCGCTGCTATAGCTATGGGTATAGGCGTAGATAACACCATTCACTATATTCACCGATTTAAAGTTGAATTTGCGAAGGATAATGTTTACCATAATGTCATGCGAAGAACAAACAACAGCATAGGAAATGCTATGTACTACACCTCACTTACTGTTATCATAGGTTTTTCTATTTTGACGTTATCAAACCTAATTCCAACCATTTATTTTGGATTACTCACTATGTTAGTCATGGCTGCTGCCCTCATTTCAAATCTGACACTTTTACCAAAACTTTTACTGTTGTTTAAGCCATTGAAAAAATAAAATATTTTACAATTTTAAATCATCCTATGAGAATTAATATCTACTTTTATAAAACATGCTACAATCAAAAAAAATAAAATAACGGATAAATAACATATGTTTCAAGAATTTAAAATCAACAATTTAGAACAATTTCCACAAGAATTAGAAAAACTTTTAGACCAACAGCGTACTATAATCAATAACGTTACAACCTCAAGTGATATAAGCTACGAAAAAGTCCTCAAACCTCTTCAAGATTTGGATGAAGAGTTAGGACTTTTCTTTACACCTCTTTCTCATCTTAACTCTGTCATGAACTCGGAAGAGACACAAAAAGCATATGAGGAGTCTATCCCTTTGCTTTCCAAGTTTTCTTCTGAGATGGCACAGAATGTTGCACTCTTCGAAAAAATAGAGCAGATCAAAACAGCCAATGATGAAGCTAAAACCGTTGTGTCACATGAAGTCAGAGACTTTGTACTCTCTGGAGTAAAACTACCTGAAGATAAGAAAAAAAGAATGGAAGAGATATCTTTGAGCCTCAGTGAACTCAGTAATCAATTTTCTCAAAATCTTCTTGATGCTACCAATGCCTTTGAACTTATCATTGAAGATGAGAAAGATGTAAAGGGAATGCCTCAGTCTGACATGGACGCAGCCAAAGAAGAAATAGAAGGTAAAACCGTTTATAAATTTACCTTAAAGATCCCTTCTTACCTTGCCTATATGACCTACGGACCAAACAGAGAATATAGAAAAGAACTTTCCAAAGCCTACTCCACACGTGCGCCAGAAAATGCAGAAGTGATAGATCAGCTCCTTGCACTAAAACAAGAGAAAGCAAAGCTTTTAGATTTTGAAAATTATGCACACTATGCATTGGAGACAAGAGATGCAAACAAACAGGAAGAGGTTATCTCTTTCTTGGAAGCTTTGGCTGATGCCGCTTTACCACAAGCTAAAAATGAGCTTGAAGAACTCAAAGCGTATGCTAAAAAAGTAGATAACATAGATGAGTTGGCAAGTTATGATGTAGGCTACTACAGTGAAAAACTCAAAAAAGAGAAGTTTGACTTTGATGACACGATGACAAAACCCTACTTTGAACAAAGTAAAGTACTAGAAGGGCTTCTTGACATCGTCTCTGAACTCTTTGCTGTGACATTTAAACCCACTGATGTTCCTACTTGGCACGCATGTGTGAAGCCGTTTGACATCTTTGAAGGAGAGGAACTGAGTGGACGTATCTACTTTGACCTTGAAGCACGTAAAGAGAAACGAGGTGGCGCTTGGATGGATGATTGGGAGACCCATTACGTAGACAGCAAAGGGGACAAACACCTTGCTTCTGCATTCGTCGTATGCAACTTCTCTCCAACAACCAAAGAGAACCCTTCCCTCCTCAGACATGATGACGTAGTGACACTCTTTCATGAGATGGGGCATGCCATCCACCACCTCTTTGGAAAATGTAAAGAGCGTTCAGTCTCTGGCATCAACGGTGTAGCATGGGATGCTGTGGAGTTCCCTTCACAGTTTTTAGAGAACTTTGCTTATGAAGCAGCCATACTTAAACGTTTTGGCTTTCACTATGAAACAGGTGAACCTATCTCAGATATACTCTTGGCAAAAATAAAAGAGACAAAAAACTACCAGGCAGCTTTAGGCATACTCAGACAAATGGAGTTTTCACTCTTTGACTTTAAGCTCCATCAAAAGCTTTACCGGGGAGAAGAAGTACAAATACTTCTTGATGGTATACGTGAAAAAACTGCTCTACTCACACCACCAAGCTACAACAAATTCCAACATGGATTTGCACATATCTTTGCAGGAGGGTATGCTGCAGGGTACTACTCTTACAAGTGGGCTGAAGTCCTTAGTGCAGATGCTTTTTTCTCTTGTCTTGACGAGCATACAGGATTTGACAAGAAGAGTGCAAAAGGGTATAAAGAGGTTATACTTGCTAACGGAAGCGCTAAAGAGATGAGCGACCTTTACCAAGAGTGGCTTGGACGTAAAGCGGATGTAAAGAGTCTTATCAAGCTTTATGAAATAGGCTAATCAACTTTCACATACGTCGTCCTCGTGCTTGACACGGGGATCCATTGGTTCAGAAGCAGTTTAGATTTGTAGATTCCCGTGTCAAGCACGAGAATGACGAAAGAGTTAAGGAGTAATTTTGAGAGAATACCGTTCTCTGGCACTTACTATTATCGCTATCTTTATCGTTACATTAGTAGGTGCTTTTTTCAGTCCTACTTTCAACGAACAAAAAACCTACCTGGAACTCTTTTTTCTTTTTGGTAGTTTACTTTTCATCTTTTCTATTTTAGTGATATTTGCGGCTATAGGTTTTTCTTCTTTTGCTCTTTATCTTACTCTATTTCTTGCTATAGTTATGGGAATGTATGGCGTTGAAGGTGCTTTGCTTGTTACAGGTATGACTTACTTTTTCTGGGGCTCTATCTTTGCAATGGAAGTACTTCTTTTTTACAATGGTGTTAAAAGTGCCAAGGAGTGGTTTATCGCACGCTATACTTTTAAATCATTTAAAACTGAATATTACGTTTTTTATCCAATGATAGGTATGTTATATATTTTACTGGAGTTTGTGCCAAGTCTTTTTTATAGAGAGAAGTTGTTGAAGTTCTCCCCTTCAAGAGTATTGAAGGAGATGGAAGAGATACTAAAATAGATTATTTCTTATCTTCTTTTTTACCAAACCCAAAGAAACGCTTAATACGCTCACAGATCGTTACAGAACCAGTCTCTATACGACATACTTCTGTCTCTTCATAGGCACCGATAAGAGACTTGATACGCTCAGGCTGCTTTTTACCTTCGATGATAAATCTAAGCGCAGTAAGACGGATGAACCCTTCTGCATCTTTTTGGTTATATACTTCATCTTCTTCAAATGTTGAATATTCTTCAGAGTAAAGAGAAACATCTGATTTTCTACCCACTACAGTTACATTTCCTTTGTAAAGTTTTAACTTCACTTCACCATGTACGTTCTCTTGTGTTGCATCTATAGCAGCTTGTAGCATCTTACGCTCTGCGGACCACCAGAAACCGTTGTAAATGAGTTTTGCATACTTTGGCATAAGTTCATCTTTAAGGTGTGCTTCTTCTCTGTCAAGGGTGATAGACTCGATGGCTCTGTGGGCTCTAAGCATAATCGTTCCACCTGGAGTCTCATAACAACCTCTGGCTTTCATACCAACAAAACGGTTCTCTACGATATCAATACGACCGATACCATGTTTGTTACCATATTCATTGAGTGTTTTCAAGATAGTGGCAGGACTCATTTCTTCACCATTGATAGCTGTTGGGTCACCATTTACATAAGTAAGTGTGATATACTCAGCTTCGTCAGGTGCATTTTCCGGACTTACAGACCATAACCACATATCTTCTTCTGGTTCATTGTTTGGATCTTCAAGTATTTCACCCTCATAAGAGATATGCAGAAGGTTTGCATCCATAGAGTATGGTGATTTTTTACCTTTTTTGTCTATCTCGATACCATGATCTTCTGCATACTTTAAAAGCTTGGTACGTGAGTTCAGATCCCACTCTCTCCAAGGAGCGATAACCGCAATATCTGGGTCAAGTGCGAGGTATCCAAGCTCAAAACGTACTTGGTCATTCCCTTTACCAGTTGCACCATGAGAAACTGCATCCGCACCTGTTTGGTGTGCTATTTCTATCTGCTTTTTAGAGATAAGCGGTCTTGCGATAGATGTACCTAAAAGATACTCACCCTCATAGATGGCATTGGCTCTAAACATAGGAAAAACAAAATCTTTTACAAACTCTTCTTTAAGGTCTAAGATGAAAACATTTTCAGGTTTGATACCCATATCAAGCGCTTTCTTACGTGCAGGCTCTACCTCTTCACCCTGACCAAGGTCAGCGGTAAAAG
>SOIK01000224.1 GCA_004377245.1 Sulfurovum sp.
TTCATACAGGCAGTACAAGCTTCATGGTCATGTTTGACCCTTATAAGACTTGCCTTACCGATGAGTGAATAGCTTGCTCCCAATGGACATAAGTGTCCGCACCAACCATTTTTAACCCCAAAGAGGTCAAAAAGGAATATCGCAACAATTACCGCGATCCCTGCACCAAAACCAAAGATAATCCCTCTTTGCATAATGGTAATAGGGCTTAGTACTTCAAAAGCAGCGATACCTACTACAGCAGAGACAATAAGTCCCAATACCATAATCCAGTACCGTGCCTTTCTTTTGATAAATCTATAGTTCACTTCCTCTTTATCAAGATTGAGTTTACGTCTAAGCCAATTGGCCAGATCTGTCACCATGTTGATAGGACAAACCCAGCTACAAAAAGCACGACCACCCACTACGAAATAAAAGAGCGTGATTATCAAAGCCCCCAAGAGTACATCAGCACCCAAGACAAACCCTGTCGCCAACACTTGCAGTGTCATATAGGGGTCTGCCAAAGGTATCACACCAAAAAGAACCGAAGAACCAAAGGTTCCAGCTAAGATATTCCAACCAAAAGCATTGGCACCAAAATAAAGTACCAATATCCCGATCTGAGTTACCCTTCTAAGAAGAAGATATTTTATATTATGCATCAATACAACTCCTCAATATTCAGATAATCAACTGGGCTCTTTTCTGAGATCTCAGTGGTTGTCTCTTCACTCTGGGCATCTTCAAGACGTTTTTCATCTTCCTTCTCCCAACCTTTAACATAATGAGAACCTGCTTTACCTTTTGAAACCTCATTAGGTAATACAAAGATAGCCGGTTTCTCAGTCACACAAGCCATTTCACAAAGTCCACATCCTGTACAAACATCATCATGAACGATAGGCAACAAGAAAGCATGCTTCCCTGTTCTCTCGTTTTTCCGATACTCTAAAGTTATGGCTTCATCAAGCAATGGACAGGCACGGTAACAAGCGTCACACTGTATGCCCCAAAAGGCAATACATGACTCTTTATGTACCACAGCCAAACCCATACGAGATTTGTTAATGTCAAGTTCTTCTTTTTCATTTAAGAGACTAGGCATATCCAATGCCCCTGATGGACACACTGGAACACAAGGGATATCTTCACACATATAACAAGGTACTTCTGTTGGTATAAAGTATGGTGTACCAATTAACTTATGGTCACCACCTTTTGCCATTATCAGTGTCCCTGGTCTAGCTTTTCCTGTCTCTTTATCTATATTGGTATCACGGTTTTGACACGCCTCAGCACAAAGACCACACTTAATACAAGCGGTCAAGAAATCTTCTTCCCTGATCGCTCCAGGAGGTCTAAGTACCAATGGTGATGCTTTTACTTCATCACTATAACCACTCCACAACAATCCACCAAGAGCTGTTAAGCCTACACTTTGAAGGGTTGTCGCCATGAACTTTCGTCTATTGTTGTCGGAGGTAGCCACGTTTACGCCTTATAGATCTTAACTGCACACTTCTTGTAGTCTGTCTGTTTAGACATAGGACAAGTTGCATCAAGACATACTTTGTTGATAAATACTTTTTCATCGAACCAAGGTACGAATACCAAGCCACGAGCAGGTCTGTTACGACCACGTGTCTCTACTCTTGCTTTGATCTTACCACGACGTGATTCAACCCAGCAAAGTCCACCCTGCTTAAGACCTTTTTCTTTAGCATCAGCTGGATGCATATAACAAAGAGCTTCTGGAACCGCACGGAAGAGTTCAGGTACTCTCATCGTCATTGTTCCTGAGTGCCAGTGTTCAAGTACTCTACCTGTACATAACCAGATATCGTAATTTTTATCTGGCATTTCCGGTGGATCCATATATGGTCTAGCAAAGATCTTCGCTTTGTTTTTAAGCGCTTTTTTACCTTTTGCTTTATCTGGAGCAGTTAAGCTACCTTGGAGAAGGTTTTTCGCCAATGTTCCGTAGAATGCATGTGAATTACCAGTCTCTTTTGTTGCTTTTGCTGCATAAGGGTCATACTTCGCATTAAATCTCCACTGTGTCTCTTTACCATCAACAACAGGCCATTTAAGTCCTCTTACCTTATGGTACATATCGAACGGTGCAAGGTCATGTCCATGTCCTCTGGTAAATGCTGCATACTCTTCAAAGAGATATTTATGGATAAAGAATCCATACCCTTTAAAGACTTTACCGTCTGAACCAACAACATTTCTAACATCACCCAAAGACTCAGTATCATCATATCCTTTTTGGATAGGGTCATTCATATCTTTTTTATAAGTTCTTGCTACTTTGTTGTTGAATAAAATATCAAACATAGTAGTATCTTCACTATAACCCATTTTCTTCGCTTCAGCGATTACTGATGGAAGTGCTTTCTTTCTTGGACCTGATGGTTTTTGTTCACCCCAAAGATCTTTTACTGTAAATCTTTTAGAGAACTCAACCCACTGCCAAGTATCAGACATCGCGTCACCTACTGGAAGTACTTGTTGTCTCCAGTGCTGTGTTCTACGCTCTGCGTTACCATATGCACCCCATTTTTCATAGATCATCGCTGATGGAAGAACCAAGTCAGAAACTTTCGCTGAAATACCTGGGTATCCGTCAGAAGTTACGATGAAGTTATCCATCTCTCTTGCTGCTTTGATCCAGTGTGTAGCAGATGCAGAATCTTGGTAAGGGTTACAAACATTTACCCATGCAAACTTCACAAGACCATCTTCGATATCTCTGTGGATCTTCATAATGTGTTGTTTACCAACGCCATTAAGTGTTCCTGCAGGAATCATCCATTTTTTCTCACAAATTGCTCTGTGTTTAGGGTTTTTAACCATCATATCAGCAGGGAGTCTGTGTGTAAATGTACCAACTTCTCTTGCTGTACCACATGCTGAAGGTTGTCCTGTCAATGAGAACGCACCATCACCTGGCTTAGCTTGTTTGTTAAGCATAAAGTGAACATTGTACGAAAGTGTATTTACCCAAGTACCACGTGTATGTTGGTTCATACCCATTGTCCAGAAAGAAACAACTTTTCTTCCTTTTTCAATGTAAAGGTCAGCCAATCTTTGAAGTTTTGCTTTAAAGCCTTCGATATCCTCATCCGGATCGCCTTTTGAGATCTTCGCTACATAGTCAAGTGTATATGGCTCTAAAGATTTTTTATAATCTTCAAAAGAGATATGCCAGTGCTTGAGTGTACCGGCAGTATGCTTCATAGTATCACCCTCTTTGTACCCATAAGGTGCCAATGCCGGTGCTTCTTTAGCAGAAACAATAGTCTCCATCTCTTTAGCCATGATCTCTAACTCTGCTTTAGAATATTTACCCTCTTTGATCGATTTCTCACCTGCTCTTCTCATACCGTAACCGATATTTACCGGGCCAGCTGTAAAGACCATATGTTTATTTACGAAATCCCAGTCGATGATATCTTCTGTACCACCACCTTTTTTGTCTCTCATAACGATTTCACGAGCAACATAGTTCCAAATAGCCAAGTCAGTACTTGGTGAGAACAAGATCTCGTCATCTGCGATATCAGATGTTCTATGTGTATATGTCTGAATAGAAACAATTTTTACTCTATCTGGATCAGTAAGCTTTCTATCAGTTACACGTGACCAAAGGATCGGGTGCATCTCTGCCATGTTTGAACCCCAGCAAATAACTGTATCTGTAAGCTCGATATCATCATAACAACCTGATGGCTCATCTACACCGAATGTTTGGTAGAAACCAACAACCGCTGATGCCATACAGTGTCTAGCATTTGGATCGATAGCATTTGAACGGAATCCAGCTTTCATCATTTTCTGAGCTGCAACACCTTCCATAACTGTATATTGACCTGACGCAAATACTGCTACACCTTCAGGACCAGCATGTTTAAGTGCCTTTTTAGCGTGTTTTTCCATCTCATCAAAAGCTCTTTGCCAGCTTACTGGTCTAAAGTTACCTTTTTTGTCAAACTCACCTTTCTTATTCATTCTCAATAATGGTTGCTTAAGTCTATCAGAACCATACATGATCTTCGCATTAAAGTAACCCTTAATACAGTTAAGACCTCTATTTACCGGAGCAGCAGGGTCACCCTTAACCGCTACGATCTTTCTGTCTTTACCTTCGCCTTTTGTAGCCATCATGATACCACAACCCGTACCACAGAATCTACAAGCCGCTTTATCCCATCTCCAGTCTTTCTGTACATCCGTTGCCGCTGCACTCAAACTAGATGGAACAGCAATTCCCGCTGCACTAGCTGCAGATGCTGCCGCTGCACTTTTAAGAAATTCTCTTCTATTTAAAGCCATATTACTTCCTCCGTAAATTGATTTTTTAGTTATATGATATATATAACAACATATTCATTTTATCATAAGAAGATAAAACGGAAATATGATATACATCAAGAAAAGTGAATAATGATATAAAATGAATAGATAAGAAACACTTTAATTCGGAGTAAAAAAGTCTTAGATAAGTTATAAAAATCAAGTAGACTAAATAATTAAATTATGTTGATGAAAATAGGAGTTTTAGACTCCTATTTAGTGTAGCGTGGGCATTCCTGCCCACAATGGGTTTCAGAACAGCATTTCGTGGGCAGGAATGCCCACACTACAGACTCAAAACCTACATACCACCTAAAGCTTTTTTAACATTATCATCTGCCATAGAGATATTCCAAGCCGGCTCCCACACTACTTCTACCTCAATAGTTCCAACACCATCCAGTTTTTCTACTGCTTCATAGACCCACTGTTTGATCATCTGGTGCAGAGGGCATCCTTGTGTTGAGAGTGTCATAATGACATGTACGTTACATGCATCATCAATGATAGCATCATAGATAAGTCCCATCTCAACAAGGTTAAACCCTACTTCAGGGTCGATGACTGTACTGATGGCTGCAAATACTTTTTCTTTATTTATATCACACATGTTTGTTCCTTTAAATTTATTTTATATATTAACTCTTATTTTCACTTTATAATATCCGTCATCCTCGGGCTCGACCCGTGGATCTAGAATTCAAATTACATAGGATGTTAAAGAGTCACTACATCAAAAACTCTAGATCCCCGTGTCAAGCACGAGGATGACGAGCTCTTCACTACAACTTGCTATCTAATTTACTACTCTCCATACGCCAACATCTTACGCATAGTGATGTATAAAAATATAGCTCCTGTAAACAGAAAACTTCCTGCTGCTTTAAAAAGTATATTACTCTCAAACAGTAGTCCAAACCCACCCAGTAACACACCTGCCGAAGTAAACCAAAACATTATAGATGCACCCTCTTTAGAGTACATTTCATGAAGCATCGGTACCTTCTCTTTACCTACAAGTGGAGCAAAACGTTCAAACCATACCAAAAATGGGACGATCTTATAGAGGTGCCCTATGATAAAGAATGAAACAAACCCCAACAGTAAAAACCAGATAGATGCATGTAAAACACTCTCTATGTCTGTGATGAAGTAAAGTATGCTAAGTATGATAGAGAGTATAAGTGTTACAAAAGCAAAAATAATTGATTTTGCCCAGACATCCAACTCTTTTCGTACGGTAAGTTTAGCGATGATATAGATCTGCCACATGTAGAAAAATATCCCTGCAAAACTCAGAGCATACCCTAACATCATTAACCATTCAAAGCCTAGAACTGCTCCTGCAAACACTACAGCCACAGAAGAGATAACTAACTTAAATGCTCTCTTCACTGCTGTTTCATCAAAACCATGTGCAAGTGAGAACATTGGTATAAGCGTTAAAGAGAGACCCATAATAGTTAAAACCACATAGCCACCAAGTACCGCGTAAACATGGGCTTTAAGCATCAAAGAGACATCTATACCCAGATCACCACTCAATCCCAATGCGATAGCAAAACCTGTAAGGATACCTAAGAGCAGATACCCATTACTCCAAGCTACTGTCTCTACTGTAAGTGTTTTAAGCTCTGTTTTTTTCAGTGTTGCAATGTTCTCAAATGCAAAAATGATCATGGCTATAAGTACCAATAAGCCTCCATAAGGAAGCAGCGCAGGCATCATCCAAAACCCAAAGACCATTACCACAGCACCAAGAGCTAAAAGTGGTAAGATAACATAATAGACATCAACCACTACATGCCCTACCTCAAGTACTACAGGTATGAGCTGTGCCATGGCTCCAAAGATGATCATCATCACGAAGCCTAGCAAAAAGAGGTGGATCCATCCTGCTACATCCATCTGCTGATAGCTAAACGTTGGTTCAAAAAAGAGTAAAGCCAGCATTGAAAGCAGATAAAATATCACCCCAAAGTGAAAGAACGGGGCGATGAGTTTGAGAGGTGGTGCAAAATCTCTAGAGATAGGATTCATTAAACGTTATCCACAAGTGTTATCAGCTAGATTTGCTTTTTCGCTCTCTCCTGCTTTGTAAGAAAAAGTAAGTTTCACACGACCATCTTCCAAATCTTCAATTTCGATGTCATAATTTTCACCGATCTTAGAGATAAGTCCACCAGGTTTTTTATGGTTTATCATCACTACTTTTTTGTTTGGACTATCAAGTAGTTTTAAACCTGCCATCGCATTTACCATTGGATCCGGTGGTCCACATTTTGAAGTATCAAATTCAAAAACCTGATCCTCTCCTAATGTATATGTAAAAAATGGTACTGTTGCTCCAGCTACTTCTATAGCTTCTTTGTTTAATTCAGACATGTTTTCTCCTATTTAGTTTTTATTATTGTATTGACTTATCTTAAAGATAAACTTGACTTATATCAAG
>SOIK01000061.1 GCA_004377245.1 Sulfurovum sp.
TAGGTTCTTCACAAGAAAAACGACCATCTTTATGGTCAGTAAAATTTCTACCAAATCCTGTCATACCTTTACATGCACCATATCTAATACCTTTGGGTTTATATTTACTCTTTGTTTTTCCAACTTTTAAGTTAAATGTATGTGTATAAAATGAACCTTTCAGTCCTTTACTGCCTGTATAATCACCACAATACTTACCTGAAGTTTTTTTACCTTCAGTACAGTACATGACATAAACATTATAATCACATACATTGGTAAAGACATAGTTATTACCTTTCCAGTTAGTTTTTACACAATCCATCGCTGAATTACCGGCATAACTTACATTTACAGCAAATAAAAAACTAATAAGCACCAACATTTTCTTCTTGAAATCAAACATATTCAGATCTTCTTATTTTTACATATTATATTTTAGTATATCAAATTATTATAAATCTATAATAACATCCTACGCTTTACTTGGCATCTTTAAGTGCTTGTTCTCTGGCTTTGTCTTTTTTACTTTTTCTTTTGCCTTTGACGGGTGCTTTGCCTTTCTCTTTTATCGGAGTTTCTCCAGTAAGCTCGTAACCTTTGATCTGTTCTCTTTCAAGCTTGATGTTACTACGCTTTTCGATGAGTGCAAAATGATCTTTATCTTCATGCCCTATGAATGACACTGCTATCCCGGACTTACCGGCTCTTCCTGTCCGTCCTATGCGGTGGATGTAGTCAGCTGGGGAACGTGGCAAGTCATAGTTGATAACACAGGTGATGTCATCTATGTCAAGTCCTCTTGAAACAAGATCAGTAGAGAAAAGTATATTGATTTTTTTAGCTTTAAACTGTTCTAGCGTATAGTTACGGTCTTCTTGTGTCAAATCACCATGAAAAGACTCTGCGAGGTAGCCACGTTTTCTAAACTTCTCTGCTATATTGTCCGTTGCTCTTTTGTTAGCCATAAAAACAAGGACTTGTTTCCATTTTTCTTTCTTTAAAAGGTATCTGAGTAAAGGACCTCTGTTTTCAGGATTGACCTCAATGGCACGTTGAGTGATACTCTCAACGGTTGGTTCCTCCTTCTCAAGTGTAACTTGGGTAGGATTTTGTGTAATTCTTGAGGCTATATCCAGCATCTTTTGCGGGTAGGTTGCAGAAAACAGGAGGTTTTGACGCTTAGCAGGTATGGCATCCAAAATGAGGTCAAGTTCTTCGGCAAATCCAAGGTTAAGCATCTTATCGGCTTCATCAAGTACAAAAAACTCAAGATGAGCGAGGTTCATCTGCTTTTTATCCAGTACATCCAAAAATCTTCCTGATGTAGCTACAAGTATGTCACACCCTTGCTGTATGGCATAAAGCTGATCACCGATGCTTTCGCCACCGATAACAGAAACTACCTTCGGCTTCCTAGGTAAAAATGCACCAAAAGTAGAAAAATACTCTGCTACTTGAAGTGTAAGCTCCCGAGTAGGGGTCAGGACCAAAACCTTTATCTTCGCCTTTCCCTCTGGTATATTTTGTGACCACAACTCCAAAATAGGCAAAACAAAACTAGCACTCTTACCACTCCCTGTCTGAGCCTTTGCCATAACATCATGTTTTTTTAGGACTAGGGGGATGACTTTTTCTTGGATGGGTGTTGGTTTTATGTAGTTATTTTGTTGTAGGGATTTTTGAATGGAGGTTGATAGGTTTAGTTTTTTGAATGGCATATATTGTGTCCTCGTTACGTCTCTCCTGAGGCGTAATGCATATGGTGTTTATTATACAGTAATGTATATTACACCGTTAGGTAGTGATAAATTGCTTCATCTAGCGATGGACTTTGAGTTGTTTTAGTCTTTAATTGAAGTACGCATTACACCTTGGAAAGGTGTAACAAGAGAAGAGTGTGAACGAGAAAGCTAATGAGAGTTATTGCTAATCATAGACATCATCCATATCGAAATCGTAATCTGGCTCAATATCAGGGATAGACTCGAGGGAATTTGGATCAACTTCAAGTTCCGATAGATCGTAGTCTCTTCCCTGATAAAATGTTTTCTCTTTGGCATACTTTTCTTCTCTTTTGATCTGCTCTTGAATCTGCTTTTCA
>SOIK01000088.1 GCA_004377245.1 Sulfurovum sp.
TACATCATCCCTGGCATTCCACCCATACCGCCCATATCTGGCATAGCAGGAGCAGCAGTTGGAGCTTCTTTTATATCTGAAACAGTAGCTTCAGTTGTAAGGAGCAGGCTTGAAACTGATGTAGCATTTTGAAGTGCTACACGTGCCACCTTGAGTGGATCGATGATACCTGCTTCTATCATATCTACATATTCACCTGTTGCTGCATTAAAACCAAGATTAGCTTCAGTGCTATTAGCAATTTTATCAGCAACTACACCTGCATCAAATCCAGCATTTTGAGCAATCTGTTTCATAGGTGCAAATACAGCTCTTAGAATGATTTGAGCGCCTACTTCTTCATCTCCTGTAAGGTTAAGAGAGGCAGCTTGACTCGCTTTGATGAGCGCTGCACCACCACCGATAACGATACCTTCATCCACTGCAGCTTTAGTGGCAGAGAGTGCATCATCAACTCTATCTTTTTTCTCTTTCATTTCTGTCTCAGTTGCTGCACCTACTTTGATAACAGCTACACCACCTGAAAGTTTTGCAAGTCTCTCTTGGAGTTTCTCTTTATCGTATTCACTCGTTGTTGTTTCAATTTGTGTTTTGATCTCACTCACTCTTGCTTTGACTACTTCCGCATCACCTTTGCCATCTACGATAACAGTATTGTCCTTGTCTATCACAACTCTTGCTGCTTGACCAAGTTCTGCCAGTGTAGCTTTATCTAAGGAGAGACCTAGCTCTTCGGTGATGAGTGTAGCACCGGTAAGAATGGAGATATCTTTAAGCATCTCTTTTTTTCTGTCTCCAAAACCTGGCGCTTTAACTGCTGCGATGTTCAGTACGCCTTTAAGTCTGTTAAGTACCAATGTTGCCAAAGCTTCACCCTCTAAATCATCAGAGATGATAAGAAGAGGTCTTCCACTTTGCTGTATCTGTTCTAGTACTGGTACAAGGTCTTTAAGGGATGTGATCTTTGCATCGGTGATGAGCAGGAGAGGGTTCTCCAACTCACATGTCATTTTCTCTGCATTGGTTACAAAGTATGGTGAGAGGTAACCTCTGTCAAATTGCATTCCTTCTACGACTTCAAGGTCATCATTGATTCCTTTTGCTTCTTCTACAGTGATAACCCCATCTTTACCTACTTTCTCCATCGCTTCAGCGATAAGGTTACCGATAGCTACATCAGAGTTTGCAGAGATAGTTGCTACTTGTGCTATCTCTTTTTTATCTTTTACCTCTTTAGAGATCTTTTTAAGCTCTTCGATGATGGCAGCAGATGCTTTATCCATCCCTCTTTTAACCTCTATAGGATTCGCTCCGGCAGTAATGTTTCTAAGACCTTCTTTGAAGATAGAGTGTGCCAATACTGTTGCAGTAGTAGTACCATCTCCAGCTTCGTCAGCAGTGTTACTTGCTACTTCTTTTACAAGTTGAGCACCCATATTCTCTAAACTATCAGTCAGTTCTATCTCTCTTGCTACACTCACACCATCTTTAGTGATATGTGGTGCACCAAAACTTTTTTGGATGAGTACATTACGACCTCTGGGTCCCATAGTAACTTTTACTGCATTTGCGAGTTTAGTTACACCTTCATAAAGTCCATTTCTTGCTTTATCTGAAAAAAATATTTCTTTTGCCATTATCTTCACCTTTTTTATTGTTTAATTGAAAATTCTGAATAACTTCACGTCATCCTGCATCAGAAGGAAATGCCCTTGGGTGCAAAATGATGTAAGGTTTTTTATTTTATAAGACCTAAAATCTCTTTACTTAGTAAGATAAGGTACTCAGACCCTTCTATTGTAATTTCCATACCTGAAAAGTCAGCAAATACTACAGTATCGCCTTCACTGATCCCCTCTTCTTCTGCTTTTGGACCTACTGCGATTACTTTTCCCTGTAAAGATTTCTCTTTTGCTGTATCAGGAATGATGATACCTGATGCTGTTGTATTTGATTGTTCTTCTCGTTCCACAAGAACTCTGTTTGCCAATGGTATAAATGCCATATCAGCTCCTTTAGTATGTTATTTTTGATGAAAGTATTGTAGTCATTTTTTTTAAAAATGTCAATAGGTTGTTG
>SOIK01000175.1 GCA_004377245.1 Sulfurovum sp.
TTTTAGAGATGAAAAGATCTAGTAAAGTTTGCTCTTTTTGCGTAATCTTGATGAGAGCACCCTGATGAAAAAGTTGTTTGGTCTGTCTATCCCAAGTATGGGTCGTACCAAGAAATATATACTGAGAAGAGAGAGCATATAGCAGCAGACTTATTTTTCTCAGTGCCTCTTTAAAATCATTGGGTGCTACAGGCTTAACCAGATATTTACAAAGATTAAGTTCTGTTGCATATAGAAGCTTATCTGTATCGGTGAGGGCTGTTAACATCACTATAGGAATATTCTGATTTGTTTCTCTTATACTTTTAGCCACAGATAAACCATCGATATGAGGCATATCAATATCCAGTATGAGTGCATCAGGTTTCATCGTATGATAAAGCCTCAAAGCTTCTTGTCCATCATTGGCAGCGTAGACATCTTTAAAGTATTTACTGAGATACTCTACAACACTATTTTGTACACATGGATCATCTTCTGCATAAAGTACAGTATAGTGATTGAGTATCTGTTTTATATGTTTCATATGTTTCTCTTGATCGTTATCGTAAATCGTGCACCCTGATCCCCTTGTGCTACGGTCAGTTTTCCCTGCATATTTTGTTCTATGATGATCTTGGCAATATAAAGCCCCAATCCTGTCCCTCCCGATTGTTTTTTTGTTGTAAAGTAGGGATCAAATAGTTTATCTATAAATTGACTCTCTATCCCCCCGGCATTATCTTCAATTGCTATGCTTAAATTGTCTTGATCAGTTTGTATGGAGATAGCAATATATTTAGGGTCTATTTTTTTAGCTTCAAATGCTTCAGCAGCATTGGAAAGTAAAATAATAAGTACCTGAATCAGCTCATTCTTGTAATTTATGATCGATATCTCATTTTTATTATAATCAACATGGATATCTTTAAGATGGTTTTTCATAAAGCCAAACACCTCCTCCAAAGCATCCGTGATCTGAAATTCTGTTTTGTCCTTGTCGTCTCTGAGCAGATCTCTAAAGTCTTCTATGGTTTGAGACATGTGTGCTGTGAGACTGGTAAGCTCAGCGATCTTTTCTTGCATATACTCTTTTGCAAAGGTGTCATCATCAAGCGCATCATCAATATTGAGTAAAATCATATTAGTTTGCATCAGGGGCTGTCTCCATTGATGGGCTATAGCATCGATCATCTCTCCCATATTTGTCATACGATATTGACGAAGTAGCAACTGCTCTTGTGTTTGACGTTTTACGACCTCTTGTATCACTTTTTGTTGCAGCAAGGCAGCATCATTTTCTATTTTTTGAATAAAAAAATAGGAGAAGATATTGAAGACAAAGAGAGCCATAATAAAAGTGAACATTGCATAAGCTGACAACTCTATCCTTTCCATAAAATAAAGAGACATCATGATGAAAACGATCATAAAACTTATCATAAAACCATAACGTTTACCACCCAATATAAAACTAGCAAATGAAGTAAGAAAAAACCAAACAAATCTAAATTCATCATATGTAACAGTAAGTGCCATCACAATAAA
The DNA here is from genome assembly GCA_004377245.1 of Sulfurovum sp. Taxonomy (GTDB): domain Bacteria; phylum Campylobacterota; class Campylobacteria; order Campylobacterales; family Sulfurovaceae; genus Sulfurovum. The sequence goes on from SOIK01000175.1 coordinate 1,528, forward strand.
AGTAGACAAGGAGGATAAAATCAAAATATTGACAGAAGTCAAATAATATTTATAGTGATTCATTTGTAAAAGATAATATGCAAAAAGGTTTATCAAACTGTAAAAATAGAGTATATTTTGGAAAAGCTTATTTAAAGGGAAAAACTCTAACGTATAGAGTGTTGCGATAAAAAAAGAAAAAATAAAAGCTGTAAGAGTAATTGTAGAGAGCAACGAATATCGAAAAAAATCAAGTCCACTTTCTTGTATTGAAGCATTAGAAACTTGCAGGTCATTTTTAAAAAAGTTTTTCATAAAAATTATTATACACAAAATTTCAACAGTCTTTCTTTTTTAAATACTAAGTACTCAACCTTGTAATCCAAAACTAATTATACTCAAAAAACGGTAGAGAGGAAAACAGGTTCAAGTTAAAATAGAGTAATAATCTGTGCTTGGTGGGTATCAAAAGTATGATACTTTTAATTTCACCTAGCGATGGACTTGAAGTTTATTTAAGTTTAAATTGAGATAGGCATTCCCACGCAGAGCATGGGAACGA
>SOIK01000118.1 GCA_004377245.1 Sulfurovum sp.
GGATACAACAACGATGGTACAGAGAACCGTGGCTATCTTCTAAAAACGTCTACCAGAAAAGTAAAGATGCCTACAGTTGAAAAGTTTGATGAAGCATCAGCACTTGAAGGTGAGATCGTTTATAGATGTAATCCAGCAAGACAATTTAATGACTTTACAGATAAAGCACATGAGATCTTTGAGCCATTTGCACTCTATGCCAGTACAGCAAAAGCTGAGGAGCTGGGTGAAAAGGTAGAAGTAGTATTTGAGAATGGAAGCATTATTGTAGATGTCATTGCCGATGATAAGATCGAAGGTGATATCACAAAACTTTCAGACTTTAAAAGTGCTCAAAATGTATATGGTCTCTTTGGTGAGTCTAGATATAAAACAGTAACAATGAGAAAGGTGTAATATGGAAACAACACTCGTAGAAAATTTACCAGAAGTTACAGCAGCAGGTGTGCTTATTAAAGCAGTCATTATCATGGCAGTGATCTCTGCTATTGCTGGATTTGGTACATATATCGAAAGAAAAGTACTTGCATTTATGCAAAGAAGGTTAGGACCTATGCACGTAGGACCTTATGGCTTGCTACAACTTGCAGCAGATGGGATCAAACTCTTTACCAAAGAGGATATCGTTCCACAAAATGCAAATAAATTTATCTTTATGATAGCACCTATTATTACAGCTGCAACAGCATTTATTGCACTCTCTGCAGTACCTGTTTTTCCAGACTTTACTATACCTGAGTTTATTCCATTACTGGGTGGAACGTTTGTTCCATCGATTGCAGCAGATTTAAATATTGGTATTTTGTTTGTACTGGGTATGATGGCAGCTGGGCTTTATGGTCCTCTCTTGGCAGGTATGTCACAAGCCAATAAATGGGGTATCATCGGTGCAGCAAGAACAGCAGTACAGTTCTTGAGTTATGAAGTTGTAACAGGACTTTCTATTTTAGCACCAATTATGATCGTAGGTTCACTCTCATTTGTAGACTTTAACAATGCACAATCAGCAGGGATCGGTTCATGGCTCATCTGGCAGCAGCCTGTAGCATTTGTACTTTTCCTTATTGCAGGATTTGCAGAGACGAACAGAACACCATTTGATTTGCTTGAGCATGAAGCAGAGGTTGTTTCCGGATACGCAACAGAGTATGCGGGGATGAGATGGGGTATGTTTTTCATTGGTGAGTATGCCAACATGATCACTGTCTCTATTATTGCAGCGATCGTATTCCTTGGTGGATACAGTGAAGGTACGCTTGGTTGGTTAACTATCATCTTGAAAGTTGGATTCTTCTTCTTCTTGATGTTATGGGTAAGAGCATCTTGGCCGCATGTAAGACCAGATCAGTTGATGTGGCTTTGTTGGAAAGTTTTAATGCCAATAGCATTGATCAATATCTTGATCACAGCTCTAGTGATATTGGTATAAGGGAGCAGGTATGAGTTTAGAACAATTTAAAAACAGAAATGTAGGAACACAAAACTACAAAACACTTGACTTGGGTGAAACACCTACAAGTGGTTTGGATCGGTTTAAACAAGTAGCAAAAAGAACCTTTAAAAGGGAACTTTTTGTAGGTCTTTATGTCACAATGAGAGAGATGATCAATGCACTTTTCCGTGGAAATATGCATACAGTGAAGTATCCATTTGAGAAACTTCCTATCTCTCCAAGATATAGAGCCATTCATGATATGCTTAGACTGCTTGAGAGTGGTCACTATAGATGTATCGGGTGTGGTCTTTGTGAAAAGATCTGTATCTCTAACTGTATTACAATGGATACAAGATATGATGAAAACCAACGTAAAGAGGTCAGTGAATATACGATCAACTTTGGTCGTTGTATCTTCTGTGGGTATTGTGCAGAAGTGTGTCCGGAACTTGCGATTGTACACGGACCAAGATATGAGAATGCTTCTGAGCAGAGAGCCAGCTTCTCACTTTTTGAAGATATGTTAACGCCTATAGATCAGCTTAACTTACAACAAGAGTATGATGGATTTGGTGCAGTGTCTCCAAATGCTGATGACAATATTAAAAAAACGCCACTAGCGTATTAGGAGGAGTAGATATGTATGAAATAGTAGCCTTTTACCTATTTTCGGCTTTAACAATAGGACTTTTCCTCGTGACAGTGTTGAGTAAAAATGTACTCTATGCAATGACATCACTTGCAGCAGGGATGGTATTGATCTCAGGATTCTTCTTTATTTTGGGTGCAGATTTCTTGGGTGCAGTGCAACTTGTCGCATATGTAGGGGCGATTATGGCTCTCTACTCATTTGCAATGATGTTCTTTGATGCAACAAGAGACATCAAAGAGAAAAATACAAATCCCGCATTGGTATTTTTACTTGGTGGTTTGAGTGCAGTGGTATTGGTACTGATGTTTGCAGCACCGATTCACAGTGATGCGATCCAGGCACTTTACCCTATGCATGAAGGTGTAGGTAATGCACAAGATGTAGGTATCATACTTTTTACAAAATATCTTGTTCCGTTTGAAGTAGCGGCACTAATGTTACTCGTAGCGATGATTTCAGGGATCATCCTTGCAGGTAAAAAAATGGATCAGAGTCTCACTGAAGATATGAGTGCAGATGATGAAATCTTGACACAAAAGGATGAAAAATGATAGGTCTTTCTCACTACCTTATCGTCTCAGCACTTATTTTCTCTATAGGATTAATAGGTGTACTAAGAAGAAGAAATCTTTTAATGCTTTTCTTCGCAACAGAGGTTATGCTTAATGCAGTCAATATTGCATTTGCAGCGATCTCACACTATTATAATGACTTAGCAGGTCAAATGTTTGCATTCTTTATCATCGCTATTGCAGCGAGTGAAGTGGCAGTTGGACTTGGTCTTTTGATCGTATTGTATAAAAAATACGGTACTCTTGATCTTGATGATCTTGCAAGTATGAAGGGGTAATGATGGAAAATTTAGTATATATAGCACTCTTTGCTCCGTTTGCAAGTTCAATGTTTGCGGCTCTTTTTGGGATGAGCCCAAGACAGACATTTGTAGGGATCGTAGCCTCTTCGCTACTTTTTATCTCTTTCGTTGCTTCAGCAATATTGGCATACCATGTCTACAGCACAGGTACATCCATACATGTAACAATGATGGAGTGGATCTCTGCGGGTGACTTAACGATTCCATTTGGATTCCTTGTAGATCAAGTCTCTGTAACGATGATGACAGTAGTTACTTTGGTTTCTACAGTGGTTCATATCTACTCTATCGGGTATATGGATCATGATAAGAGTTTCAACAGATTCTTCTCTTACCTTTCAGCATTCGTTTTCTCTATGATGATCTTGGTCATGAGTGATAACTTTGCCGGTCTCTTTATCGGTTGGGAAGGTGTTGGTGTCTGTTCTTGGTTACTTATTGGTTTTTGGTATCACAAAGAAGATGTTACAAGAGAAGAAAATCCTTCTATCTCTCCATCATGGGCAGCAAACGAAGCGTTTATCGTAAACCGTATTGCTGACCTTGGAATGCTGGTTGGAATTTTCATTATTTACTGGAATGTAGGTTCTCTTCAGTATGATGTGGTTTTTGCTGATCTTCCTAATTTAAGTAGTAGTGTTTTAAATGCTGCTGCTCTTGCGCTCTTTATAGGTGCAATGGGTAAATCAGCTCAATTCCCACTCCATACATGGCTTACAGATGCGATGGAAGGACCTACACCGGTTTCTGCATTGATTCACGCAGCAACGATGGTAACAGCAGGGGTATTCTTGGTTATTAGAGCAAATCCGATTTTCTCTATGACACCTGAAGTAAGTTTCTTTATCGCGGCACTTGGTACTTTTGTAGCATTCTTTGCAGCTTCTATGGCACTGGTTAACAGAGACCTTAAGAGAATCATTGCATTCTCTACACTCTCTCAGTTGGGATATATGTTTGCAGCAGCAGGTCTTGGCGCTTATTGGATCGCACTATTCCACCTTGCAGCACACGCATTCTTTAAAGCGCTTCTCTTCTTGGGTGCAGGTAACGTGATGCATGCAATGGATGATGAGCTTGATATCTTTAAGATGGGTGGACTTAAGAAAGCAATGAAGTGGACTTATATCTATATGGGACTGGCATCATTGGCTCTTGCAGGTATTCCTGTATTTGCAGGGTTCTTCTCAAAAGATGCCATCATTGAGACAGCATTTAATGAAGGCACTTATGTGTTGTGGGCTATCTTGGTGATTACTGCCGGTATGACAGCATTCTATAGCTTTAGACAAGTATTCCTTACCTTCCATGGTGATGAAAGATATAAAGAAGCAGGGATCCATCCGCATGAGATGTACAAGTTTGTACTTATCGCAATGTCACCACTTGCAGTATTGGCAGTGATTGCCGGTTTCTTCATGGGTGGTTTCCAAGAATTTGTTACTAAACTTTTACCAAACTATGAGATGAGTCATCATACCCATGAACTGATTTGGTACCTCACAGCAATTGTACTTGTATTTGCAATCGGTGGTATATGGTTGGCATATAAGAAGTATGCAAAAGGGCTTAAAAGAGATGAAAAACTTGAAAATAGTTTTGTCTATAAGCTTTTAGCAAACCAATATTATATTCCAAATTTTTATGAAGCGTTTATTACAAAACCGTATGCGATGATTTCAGAAATGATGTGGAAAAATGTAGATATGAAGATAGTAGATGCAACAGTAGATGGTATTGCTAAGCTTATCTATAAAAGTGGTGATGGCTCTAGAAAGATGCAAACAGGTAACCTTTCAAACTATCTAAATTGGATGGCTATTGGTGCAGTATTACTCTTAGTAGTTGCAGCCCTCTCAGCGATGCTAGGTTAAGGAGTAGATAGATGGATAATATTTTAAGTGTATTAGTATTTTTCCCGGCAATCGCAGGATTGTTAGGGTTTGTTGTTCATAAAGATAGTGCTAGAGCATATGGTATCACAGTAGCTGCCATAGAGTTCTTCCTCTCTTTATGGTTATGGTTCAGTTTCGACTCTGCAAATGCAGGGATGCAGTTTGTAGAGATGATTCCTTTGATCCCGGATTTTGGTGTGAGTTATTACATAGGTGTTGATGGTATTTCGTTGTTTATTATTATTATGGCAGCATTGATGACATTGATAGGTATGATGAGTATGAGTGTCACAAAAAACATTAAAAATATGATCATCACACTCCTTTTCCTGGAGATGACGATGATAGGTGTCTTTGTAGCACTTGATGCGATCATCTTCTACCTTTTCTGGGAGCTTTCACTGGTTCCGATGCTTTATATCATCGGTGCTTGGGGTGGACCTCTTAGAGTCTATGCCTCTATTAAGTTTTTCCTCTATACTTTTGCAGGATCACTTATCATGTTGGTAGGTATGCTTTTTGTAGCGTATGTGTACCATAACCTTACAGGTGTATGGAGTTTTGCGATCACAGATTGGTATGCCTTGGTATTACCAGTTGATTATCAACTCTGGCTCTTTGCCGCATTCTTCTTTGGTTTTGCGATCAAGGTGCCAATGTTCCCTTTCCATACCTGGTTGCCTTATGCCCATGGTCAAGCACCAACTATCGGTTCGGTGATACTTGCTGCCGTACTCCTTAAAATGGGTACCTATGGGTTTGTGAGATTCTCACTTCCTATGTTCCCGGATGCATCTGTAATGATGATCACGCCTATTGCTGTGATCGCTATTATTATGATCATCTATACAGCGATGGTAGCTTATGCGCAAAAAGATATAAAACAAGTGATTGCTTACTCTTCTGTTTCACACATGGGTATCATTATGCTTGGTATTTTTGCAATGAATGCAGAAGGTATTGGTGGTTCAGTTTTCCAAATGCTCTCACACGGTATCGTATCAGGGGCTCTGTTTATGCTTGTAGGTGTTATCTATGATAGAAGACATACAAAGCTTATGAGTGAGTTTGGTGGGTTGGCTTCAGTCATGCCTAAATACGCTGTTATCTTTGGTATTATGCTGATGGCTGCGGTTGGATTGCCGTTGACGATTGGTTTTGTTGGAGAGTTCCTTGTACTTCTTGGTTTCTACCAAATATCACCAATTATGACTATCTTAGCAGGTACATCTATTATCATTGGTGCTATCTATATGCTTGCAGTGTATAAAAAGAGTTTCTTTGGTCCTATTACGAATGAAGCAAACAAAACACTTAAAGACCTTGATAGAAAAGAGACATGGTCATTGGTACCATTGGTACTTATTGTCATTTGGTTAGGGATTTATCCTAAGCCGGTATTAGAGCCTATCGATAACTCTGTAAAAGCGATGTTAGTCTTTATGGATGAGAAGGCAATCACACAAGAGGCTAAAGATATGATAAGAGTGGCAAAATCAAGTAAGGGAGGTGTCTAATGTTACAACCTATTAATGTAAGTTTAGAAAGTCTTAATCTCATTACACTTGCACCAATGCTCATCGCTATTGCTGGTGGTTTAATTATTTTAGTACTTGATCTGATCAATGAGAAGTTACATAAGACTTTGTACGTTATGTTAACGCTCTTGATCCTCTTTATTGATTTTGGTGCTGTATTGGGACTCAACGTTAATGAACGTGGATTCTTTGATGTTATGCTCATAGACGGTATCTCTATTATTTCTCAGTTGATGATCATTGTGGGGTCTATGATATTTATTCCATTGGCACTCACTTCAAAAAGATTCCATGAGTATTCATACCCTGAAT
>SOIK01000265.1 GCA_004377245.1 Sulfurovum sp.
GACAAAAAATTGCCAAGATAGACTCTGAACATGTCTATATCAAGCCTATTCGTGGCGTAGGGTACCTTTTAACAGATCGCGTATGAAAAATCTATCTGTAACCACTTTTATACATATTCTTTTTTCTGTAGCGATCACCATACTGATCGCTACTTTTTTACTTTTTCTCTCTTGGGATGAAGATCGTCATAAGATAGAAGAGTTTAAACATTATCAACTTATTTCAATTACCTTTCTTTCAAAATTACGTCTTAATCCAGACAAAGAAGAACTCAAAAAACTTTATAAAGATTTACGAGTAAAACCTATGTCTTTGCTAGAGACAAAAAAAATAAAACAAGAGATTGAAAAGAGTGGTGAAACGATTTTTTCTGGAGGCTCCTCCGTAGGACAAGTACGTGTGTTTAAAATACGTGATACACATTATATTTATGTACAACGCATGGAACACAATCTTATGCTCAAAGACAACAGACCTAAAAACTACTATTTTGAGATTGCTGTGACTTCAGGTATTTTTCTTATAGGATTATTACTGTTGCTCTATTTGGCCGTTTTAAAAAAGTTATTTCCTTTACGAAAACTACATAGACAGATACAAAAATTTGCTCAAGGTGATATGAATACACGTATTACTTATGAACATGATGATGAGATAGGAAAGATTGCTAAAAGTTTTGATGATGCCATTTTGCATATCAATGAGCTGAGTGCCTCTAAAAACCTTTTTATGCGTAACTTGATGCATGAACTCAAAACGCCTATTACTAAAGGACGTATCGTAGTTGAGATGCTGGAAGATGAGAGTACTAAAAAGATACTTGTACGTGCATTTGAACGTATGAATGAGCTTATCTCGGAACTTGCTGAGATAGAGAGAGTTACTACACAAAGTTTTGAACCAAATTTTGAGTATGTGATGCTTGAAGAGGTAGTACAAAAAAGTCAAGATCTTTTAATGGGAGAGAGTGGCTGTGTGAAGTTGGAAGTAGAAAACAGAGCGTTGACAACGGATGTGAAACTGATGGCTTTAGCTATTAAAAATCTACTTGACAATGGGTTAAAATATGGTCAAAGAAAGTGTGTTATGCTTCGTACAAATGGTCAAGTTATCGAGGTTGTCTCTGAAGGAGATCCATTACAGCATCCTCTATCGTATTACACAGAACCTTTTTCTCAGGAAGAGAAGAGAAGCAGTGGATTTGGATTAGGACTTTACATTGTACATAGTATTTTAGAAAAGTTAGGATATCAGTTAGGATATAGACATGAAGAGGGAAAAAACATCTTCATGATAGAGGTGCAAGAGAGTTGTCGAATTAGTTAATTTTATATTTTTTGATTTTGTAGGCCGTAGTGCCTCACTACGGCCTACGGTGGAGACAGTTATTTTATGATATTAACTAATCCCTCAAAGCTTCGGCGATTAACTCTAATGGATTTTTAAAGATTGTTTCTACCTCCGCATTGTTCATAGACTCACTTATCTGTACTCTACAAGCAGAACACTCTGCTGAGACATAGTGTGCTTTGGTCTCTTTGATCATGGCTGCTTTTGGTTTTCCTGCTGCTTCAGCAAAGTGGAACTTTTCGGTTTGCATGGTTACACCACCAAAACCACAACAACGATTAGGGTCACTCATCTCTATCATCGGGTAGTTAGGAGCAAGTAGATTACGAGGCTCTTCGTAAATGCCTTGTACTTTTTTTGCATGACAAGGGTCATGGTAGGTCACTACTTCATCAAAGATTTGCCCTTTTTGTTCTAGTAGCTCTTTTAGTTTTGTATTGTCGTGTAACCAAGCCGTTGCCATGTGTATCTTCTCACCCACTTTTTTTGCTCTGGCTTCCCACTCTGGCATATCATGGTTTTTAAAGAAGACTTGCCAGTCATGTTTGACCATGGCTGAACAGGTAGCTTCAGGGATGAGCATTGCATCACACTCATCCATAAAACTCTCAAAATACTCTATGTTCTTTTTTGTCATATATTCTACTGAACTTACATCTCCTGTAAAGTATGCAGGAGCTCCACAACAGAGCTGCTTTTTAGGGATAAAGACATCAATATTGAGTTTCTCCAGTATCTCTACCAAGCCATCACCGATTCCTGTATAGTTATAGTTTCCTAAACACCCTATGAAGATAGCTACACGAGGATTTTGCTGCTCTTGGTTGGTTGCAGGTATCTCTTCGGGATAGCTGTTAAGAAAGCTTGTTTTTGCCATAGAGGGAATGAGTCTCCCTTTTTTTATCATCGGTAGTGAAAATCTAGCTCTTAAGCCTCTATCTTTATCATCTTGAGCCAATGCACAGGTTTTGAACATAAAGCCAAACTTCATCACAAGATCCATGATCTTACGGTGACGAAGCAGGAAGAAAAACCCTTTTTTAAACCATGCGATACCATACTTATCGGCTATATCTGCACGTACCTCTTCTATGACCATATCAGTAGCCAGTGAGTTTGGACAGACATCGACACAGTTGGTACATAAAAAGCAGCTCTCAAAGATGTTCTTAGCATTTTTATCTAACTCAAGATCACCACGCTTATACGCACCAAGAAGGTCTATAAATCCACGAGGTGAGGTTGTCTCATCGGGGTTGATCTGGTGAATGGTACACACGGGGATACACTTCCCACATTTGATACAATCATCACTGGTAGCGGTAAAGTTAAAAATATCTTCTGGTTTTTTCAATCTATTTTCCTTATAACCTTAAACTCTTTTGTTTGTTCCCTTTCTTCTTTACTTGCATAAAGAAGAAACCGAACCCGAAAGAAGAAAGTGCAAAGGGCTGTCGCAAGTGATTAACTTTTTTAAATATAAGTCTTCTCTTGGCAAAAGAATTTCCCTTCTTTTGAATATAAAAATTATTGCTACTTGCTACTTACTCGTTGCTACTTAAATCACACCGTTTTAGAAAAACTTTTTTTATCCCCACCATACTTATTCATATAGGCATCAAATGGCATGGCGATGTTACGGATGAGGAGTGTTCCTGTTGGACTTACAGATATCTTATCATCATTCATGGTTACAAGGTCTGCATCTACAAACTCTTGCAATGCTTCAAGGGCATCAGCAAAATAGGCTTTAAAGTCTATGTCATGCTCTTTTTCTACCCGTTTGATGTCTATGGAGAAGTTTGCCATCAACTCCATAATAACGGCTTTACGCAAGTAGTCATCTTCATTGAGGTTTACACCTCTTTCAAAAGGAAGTCTGCCTGCATCTATGGCTTCTTCATAGACTTTCATATCTTTGGTATTTTGTGCATAGTAGTGACTTCCTTCACCGATGCTGGTTAGTCCTATACCTATGAGATTTGCACCACCTTTTGTGGTGTACCCTTGGAAGTTTCTATGCAACTCACCTTTTACTATGGCACCAAAGAGTTCATCTTCAGGCTTTGCAAAGTGATCCATACCTACCATTTTATAACCATTACTCTCAAAAAAGTCAATAGTATGTTGGAAAATTTGTAACTTTACATCAGGTGTAGGCAAGGTCGTTTCATCAAATTTACGCATGGTTTTTTTCATCCAAGGTACATGTGCATAGTTAAATACTGCCAGTCTGTCAGGGTTTAGTGTAAATGCCGCTTGAAGTGTCTTTTTAAAACTCTCAAAGGTTTGATAAGGCAGACCATAGATAAGGTCAATGTTAATGCTGTTTATGCCATATTTACGAGCAAGATCAACTGCAGCTTTGGTTAAGTCGTAAGGCTGGATACGGTGGATCTCTTTTTGTACCTTCGGGTCAAAATCCTGTACACCAAAAGAGATACGGTTAAAACCATGTTTTTGGAAGACTTGCATCTGTTCTTCATTGAAGAAACGAGGGTCGATTTCACAGCTAACCTCTGCATCTTTGCTCCAGTTGGGGAATTTAGACTTGACATAAGTAACGATCTCATCAAGCTCAAAAGCTTTGTAAAAAGTAGGTGTTCCCCCACCAAAGTGAAACTGGATCACTTCACGTGATGTATCCAGATGTTTTGCTAGGATATCTATCTCTTTTTTCAAGTACTCGATGTAGCTACTTAGCTTCTCTTCTTTAGACGTAAAGACAACATTACATCCACAAAAATAACATGCACTACGGCAAAATGGTAAATGGATGTAGAGTGAAAGTTTCTCTGTACCCTCTTCAAGGTATTTAAGGTATGCATCATAACTGAAGCTCTCATCAAACTCTAATGCTGTTGGATAACTCGTATAACGAGGTCCGGGCTTGGAATATTTACTAAATTTTTCTAAATCTATTTTGCTCAAAGTGTTTTCCTTGTTGTTCTTTGTTCCTTTTCTTCTTTGTTTTGCAACAAATAAGAAAATGAACCCAAAAGAAGAAAGTGCAAAGGGCTGTCGCCAGCTATTGACTTCTCTGGGATATTATTTTTTTATTACTAAACAATCTTCCATTTTTACAAAATGCAAACGAAAATTGCTACTTGCTACTTGCTACCTGCTCACTACTATCATCGTTCCGATGACTGTCTAACCATACCATAATCCCTTTTTGTGCATGTAGTCTGTTTTCTGCTTCTGAAAAGATAACTTCTTCATGCTTCTCAAAAGTCTCTTCACTTACTTCATACCCTCTATATGCAGGAAGACAGTGTAAGAAGATAGCATCTGATTTAGCCAAAGACATCATAGTCTCATCTATCATATACCCATCAAACACCTTAAGGCGCTCTTCTTTCTCATCTTCTTGACCCATAGAAACCCAAGTATCGGTAGTGACAACATCACAGCCTTTGACTGCCTCTTTAGGGTCATTACTAAATGTGATCTTTGCACCAGAGCTTTTAGCTATTTCTAATGCTTCTGCTACGATGTTTTCATCACACTCATACCCTTTAGGTGTAGCCACTCTCAACTCAAACCCAAGTTTGGCTGCAAGCATGAGCCATGAGTGTGTCATGTTGTTTCCGTCACCTACATAAGCTACTACTGGGTTTTTGTCTTTGCCAAACTCTATCATCGTAAGGTAGTCAGTCATGAGTTGCACTGGATGGTAAGAGTCAGTGAGCCCATTGATCACAGGTACTTTAGAGAAAGAAGCAAACTCTTCAAGCTTTGTATGCTCAAAAGTACGTATCATCACCATATCTACCATACGAGAGATAACTCTAGCCGTATCTTTCATAGGTTCACCACGCCCTAACTGTATGTCATTGCTAGAAAGAAAGAGTCCTACGCCACCAAGCTGATAGATACCCGTCTCAAAGCTCACACGTGTACGTGTAGAACTCTTTTCAAATATCATCCCAAGTGTTTGATGCTCCATATAGGGAACAAACTTACGTTGCTTGGTTTGTGCTTTTATCTTCTGTGCTAATGCTATCATCTCTAAGATTTCATCTTTAGTAAAATCTTTAAGCGTTAAAAAGTGTCTCATCAGAGTATCCTCGTATATCACATGCTCGCCATCCTCGTACTTGCATCCCAAGGGCATTTCCTGTGGGCATACGGAGATCCAAAAGTCTCTCATAATATCAAACTTGTAGATTCCCAGTCAAACTGAGAATGACGAAAACGATACATGTAAAATTTAAAAGAGATTATTTTACCATAAAAGGGTTGAAAATAGAATAGATGGAAACGTCATTCTCGGGCTTGACCCGGGAATCTACAAATTTATGAGTTTATCTGACTATGGATCCCCGGGTGCCCACAGGAAATGCCCTTGGGATATAAGCCCGAGGATGACGAAATTATTTTTGTAAAAGCTCCGCCGCTTCTTTTGCATGATACGTGATGATGATATCCGCTCCTGCACGCTTAAATGCCATCATGGTTTCCATCATCACTTTGTCGTAGTCTATGACACCTGCTTTAGCTGCCATTTTAAGCATAGAGTATTCACCTGAGACATTGTAAACTGCCAGTGGAAGTGAAGTATTGTTTTTGATATCTCTTACTACATCAAGATAAGCAAGAGCAGGCTTGACCATGAGGATATCCGCTCCCTCTTTTTCATCTTCTATACTCTCCAAGATGGCTTCATTACGGTTCGCAGGGTTCATTTGGTAACTTCTTCTGTCTCCAAAGCTTGGACTAGACTCTGCTACATCACGGAAAGGACCATAATATGCTGAAGAAAATTTAGTCGAATAACTCATCACCGGTAAGTTCTCAAAACCTGCACCATCTAACCCACCACGAATAGCAGTGATCATCCCATCCATCATTCCAGAAGGGGCTATCATATCAACACCTGCTTTCGCATGGATAACCGCTTGTTTGGCTAAGTTGTCAAGCGTGATGTCATTGTCAACTGTTTCCAGTACAGGGTCGAGCACACCACAGTGTCCATGGTCTGTATATTCACAAAAACAGAGGTCGGTGATAACAAACATGTCAGGATGTGCTGCCTTGACAGTTCGAACTGTCTCAGCGATGATTCCATGTTCACACATCGCATCTGAACCTACACTGTCTTTTGTGTCCGGGATCCCAAAAAGGATGATAGAGTAAATACCAAGTTTCTTAAGTGTATCACACTCTTTAACGATCTCATCGATACTCATCTGGTACACACCAGGCATAGAACCCACTTCATCTTTAATGCCTTTACCACTTCTTGCAAAAAGAGGGTAGATAAAGTCATTAACACTCAGATGTGTCTCTTGGAGTAAATCTCTTAGTACGGGGTTGATTCTTTTTCTTCTAAAA
>SOIK01000166.1 GCA_004377245.1 Sulfurovum sp.
AAAGTCAAACCTTTAGTTGATGTAGCAACAACTTCAGTACCAAACTTCTCAGAAATTTCTGGTTTTGTTCGATCCCAGCTTACAAACTCTTTTTTCAAAACATTTCTATAGAAATTATCTAGAAGTTTTCTATCTTTTTCACTCAACTTTTCAATGATCATTCTGCCACCAAAATGTCTCTTTAAAGCAGGTTTGACATCCAACGCTTTATGAAACCGTTCAAAATAGCCCTCTATTCTAGCCTTACCGGCTTCATCTTCACCTGTTGTCCCACAAACGATAAATGAAGCAATGATCTTTGACTGAATCTGTTCTGTGTGTGTAGAGAGAAGTTCCATTAAACGCTTGTGTGCTCCATCGATCCAGATACCTGAACCGATAATAAACTTATCATACTTATGTATAGTCTCATCAAAATCAATGGTTTCGATATTGAGTACATCTACATTGCTGCCGATCCCTTTAGCGATCCACTTCGCAGTATCTTCTGTCGCACCATATCTAGTGCCATAGACCAATGCGATTTTTTCTAACTTATCATCTATCAACGGCTTGATACTATTACCAAAACTGTATGCAGATGCTGATGCCAAAGCAATCCCAGTAGTAAGTAAAAAATCTCTTCGATCCATTTTTGTTCCTTAGATTACTTATTCTATATACTTTTATTGTATCACAAATGTTTGTTTGGACTTATCAAAAACATTTACTTTTGAAAGTAAGTGCTTACCTTAACTTCTCATTAGATATAATCTAACCACTAATAACACGAGAGAAACATATGAACTTACATAAAGAAATATATATTCCAAAACCAAGCCCACATGACCCAGATGACTTAGGACATTTTGGCAAGATGGAAGAAGGAAAAACAGGCTTTGGTGGGCGTTTTGTGCCTGAGACACTTATGCCTGTACTTGAGCAGCTTAAACTTGACTATGAAGCAGTGCGTTTTGATAAAGATTTTTGGGCAGAGGTAGACTACTACTACAAAAACTATGTAGGTCGTCCTTCTGCACTTTATTTTGCAGAAAATCTCTCTAAAGAGCTTGATGCAAAGATCTATCTCAAAAGAGAAGACCTTAACCATACAGGTGCACACAAGATAAACCACACCGTAGCCCAAGCGATCCTTGCAAAAAGACTAGGCAAGAATAAAATCATCGCTGAGACAGGTGCAGGTCAGCATGGGGTAGCTACGGCAACTGTGGCGGCTCTCTTTGGACTGGAGTGCGAAATATTCATGGGTGCAAAAGATGTAGCACGCCAAGAGCTTAATGTGTTCCGTATGAAACTCCTTGGAGCTAAAGTAAATACTGTTGAATCGGGAAGTAAAACACTCAAAGATGCAATGAATGATGCTATACGCCACTGGGTAACACATGCAAGAGATACCTACTACCTCATAGGTACTGCTGCAGGTCCTCACCCTTACCCTATGATGGTTCGAGACATCCAGTCTATTATTGGATGGGAAGCAAAAGCACAACTTGATATCGTGGAAGGGTGTCTGCCAGATAAAGTCATCGCCTGTATCGGTGGTGGTTCAAACGCGTTGGGTATCTTTAACCACTTTTTAGAAGACGAGAGTGTAGAGTGCATCGGTATAGAGGCTGGTGGACTTGGACTGGACAGCAAACATGGTGCTTCACTTGCCAAAGGAAGTCCTGGTGTACTCCATGGACAGCTTAGCTACCTCCTTCAAGATGAAGATGGACAGGTACAAGAAGCACACTCTATTTCAGCAGGACTTGACTACCCTGGCATAGGACCAGAGCACTCATTTTTAAAAGAAGAAAATATCGCTACTTATGATTATATCACCGATGATGAAGCTCTCGATGCCTTTGTCTGGCTCTCGCAATCTGAGGGAATCATCCCTGCACTTGAGAGTTCTCATGCCATCGCATACCTCAAAAAGATGAAGCCTGAAGAGATAAAAGGAAAAACAATTTTAGTAAACCTCTCAGGGCGTGGCGACAAAGATATGATACAAGTACAAGAGATTTTAAAAGAGCAATTCCATTAATAGAACGCTTTTCGAGCAAAGCCC
>SOIK01000242.1 GCA_004377245.1 Sulfurovum sp.
GAGTTAGATGTTTGAGTCATACCTCTCCATACATAGTTACTTGTAATCGTAAGGTTTGCACTTACAGTAAAATCAGATGCTGGAGCAGGTGTTTCAACTACTACTGCTGGTTCAACTGGCTCGATATCTCCGCCTGCAAATGCACTGCTTACAGCTAATACTGCTACTAAACTTAATTTTGTAAATTTCATGTTAATTCCTTGTTTTAAATTGAATAAGGAAATATAACACAATAGTGAAAAGAAAATGAATGAATGAGTGATTAATTTTTAAGCAATTACTCTTTTTTAGTGCATAGGGACATTTTTGAAGAAGTCTCTTACATACTCATAGCCAGAGTAGAGAGTGAGAGCTACAGCTGTCCATAAAAGTATTTCAGCACCAGGCCACTCCATAAGTAAAAAACCTATGGCTACCATCTGTACAACTGTTTTTACTTTTCCCATCCAAGAGGCTGCGATGTCCAAGCCTTGACTTACGGCTGAAACACGTAGTCCTGTGATGAATAGTTCACGGGTAATGATGAGAAAAATTGCCCAAGGTGAAGCAGACCCAAGCATCATAAGTCCTAAAAATCCTGCGAGAGTAAGCATTTTATCTGCCAAAGGGTCCAGTATGGAACCAAGTACAGTTACCTGATTGAAAGTTCTTGCAATGTACCCATCAAAGAAATCAGTAGCAGAGGCAAGTACGAAGATAAAGGCTGCAAAGTAGTTGAGCCATGATTTATGTATACCTTCAAAGATGGAGGCATCTTGATTGACCAAAAAAAGAAACATAACAGGAGCAAGAAGAAGACGGATAAATGCTAAAATATTCGGTATGTTGAATATTTGTGATTTTTTCATCTTTTGCTCCTTTTTTATGTATTGCGTTACTCCTTCCTACGATCTTTTTAAGAATGAGTAAAAAACTGTACGTCATTCCGTACTTGATACGGAATCCATGGATGCTTATGAAACAATGGATCCCCAGTCAAGCTGAGGATGACGTGAAGTTTTTATCTAAAAGTAGTTCCACCATCTACAATTAAAGTTTGACCTGTAATCCAGCTTGCCTCTTCAGTACATAAGAAGTAAATAGAACCAGCAAGGTCTTCAGGACTTCCCATTCTGTTCAGAGCAGAACGCTTGATCGTTTCAGCTTTTACCTCTTCGTAGTTTGTAAATGCTTTAAGTGCATCAGTATCAATCGGTCCACCGGAAACAGCATTTACTCTAATTCCCATATCTCCAAGCTCAACTGCTGCGTAACGACTCATAGCCTCTACGGCTGCTTTGTTTGTACCATGACCTGCATAGTTATCGATGTAGATTAAGTTCCCAGTTGAACTTAGTGTAACTATTGCTCCACCACCAACTTTTTCCATACGAACAGCAGCCTCTTGTGAACCACGCACAAAAGCACCAACTGTTGCAGTATAAATATTTTGCAGCCCTTTTGATGGTCTAAGTTTCATAAATTTGCCATAACCACCAACTACAGGACGACCATAGATCATAGCATTTGAGACAAAGAAGTCAATTCTATCAAAATCTTTATCTATTTCTAAAAATAGAGGCTTAAACTCATCAAGTTCTAAAATATTTAATTGGTAAGCTTTTGCTTTTATCCCATAAGTACTCTCTAAATTTGAAGCTATTTCATCAGCTATCTCTTTATTTGAATTATAAGTAAAAGCAACATTTACACCATTTTGGGCAAATTTCTCAGCAACAGCTTTTCCTATACCTTTGGTTGCACCTGTGATGACAAGTGTCTTACCTTTCATATTAGACATTTTACGCTCCTACTATTTTATATTTTTTCATGACTTCTTCAATTTTCTTCATATTTTCATTACTTGGTGCCACAAGAGGCAATCTATATTCCAATGTATCTATAAGACCGGCTATATACATAGCAGCTTTGATAGGGATAGGGTTACTCTCACAGAAAAGTACTTTATTGATCTCAAAGAGTTCATCGTTGATAGATTTTGCTGTTTTAAGATCACCCTTAAGTGCAGCATGTACCAAGGCACTTTTCATATCTGGTAAAAGGTTAGATGT
>SOIK01000276.1 GCA_004377245.1 Sulfurovum sp.
TGTACTTTCTCAGACAGGAAGTGTGCATAAAACTGGCGATTCACTAATCTATTATGATGTCGTCAGGCAAACACTTCAAACACAAAAACCTGTTACAAAAATAGCAAGAGAAAATGAAAGTTTTATTCTCTACTCTTCTGCCATAATTGAAAATGAAAATGAGATACAGGGCATGATCCTTGTCGGTTATTTTCTCAATGACATCTTTTTGGAAAATATCAAACAAAATACAAATCTTGAAATTGCATTGATAGGAAACAGTGCCGTGATGAGTTCAACAAAATGGGAAGGGGAAACAAATTTAGATATTTTGCCTGTTGCCTATTTACATTATCAAAATTTGCTTAAAAATAAAAAGCGTTTTAAAGAGATTACTTATAATGGTAAAAGCTTTGTTGTTTCTGCAAAAAAGTTATATGATATTGAATCATCGATGACAGGTTCCATACTTTTTGCTTATCCGTATGATTGGATAAAAAAACAAGAAAAAGAGATAATGAAAGAGCAATTGATACTATTTGGAATCATCTTTTTAGTATCTGTATTGATCATATCGATCATTGTTATCAGGTATTCAAAATATTTAAACAGGTTGAGTCAGGCAGCAATAAAATTATCAAATAGAGAATCTTATGAAAAAATCAAGATAAATACTCATGATGAATTAGAACTGTTGGCTGACAGTTTTAACACGATGGCAAATGAACTAAATATTTTGCATCGCAATATGGAAAAAGAGATCGCGTATAAAACGAAAGAGCTTAAAGCATTAAATGAAAACCTGGAATTAATAGTAAAAAAAGAGGTTGCAAAAAATAGAGAAAAAGACAAACAACTTATTCAGCAATCGCGTATGGCACTGATGGGTGAGATGCTCAGTATGATCGCACATCAATGGAGACAACCGTTAGCCGCCATCAGCGCGACAAGTGCATCCATAGAACTCAAAGCCAGTTTAAATAAGCTGGACAATGACACTGCACAACAAAAAGCACACGATATTTCCAATTTCTCACAACATCTCAGTAGGACAATCGATGATTTCAGAGATTTCTTTAAGCCAAATAAGGAAAAAAGAGAGACGACCTATGATGAAGTAGTCAAATCTGTTCTGGAAATTATAGAAGTTTCACTTACCCATAAAGATATACAACTGCTTCAGGAATTTAATTGTCATGATACGTTTAGTACCTATCCAAACGAGCTAAAACAGGTGATTTTAAATCTCATCAAAAATGCAGAAGATGCACTGCTAGAAAAAGAGATCAAAGATCCATATATCAAAATATCCACATATAAAAAGGATGAAAAATATATTTTAGAAATAAGCGATAACGCTGGAGGCATACCGGAAGAGATCATGGAAAATATCTTTGATCCTTACTTTAGTACCAAAACCAAAAAAGACGGTACGGGACTTGGACTCTATATGAGTAAAACGATCGTTGAAGAACATTGTAACGGAGAGCTTAGTGCAATGAATACCGAAGATGGTGCTTTGTTTAAAATTGCACTGCATAAAATATTACCATCAGAAACCATGTAAAGAAAAAAACAATAGTGTCATAACTATTTTTTCGGTACACTACACCTATGAAAATTGGTACAGATATTATACAAATTAATAGAATTGAGAGATTATTAGAAAAATTTGGTGACAAATTTAAAACAAAGTTTTTAAATGATAGTGAAATACAGCTTGCACAAAAGATAGAGTCTATCGCAGGGTTCTGGGCAGCGAAAGAAGCTATCTCAAAAGCTCTTGGCTGCGGGATAGGAACTGAGTTGTCTTTTCACGATATTATTATCAGTAAAAACACAAAAGGTGCTCCTACATTCAGATTAAATGAAACTGCACAAAAAGTACATCAAATTAAAGACTCTTCACTCTCCATAAGTCATGATGGTGGATTTGCTATTGCTGTAGTTGTGATCAATCAATAATATTCATTTATAACCCCACAAGATAAATACTAATTTTTTTCTATTTCACCCAAATCCTGTCATATAAAAGTTGTATTTCTCTTTAGATTATATTACAATAT
>SOIK01000117.1 GCA_004377245.1 Sulfurovum sp.
GAACACTCAAAAATCAATAGTATCTACTTCATAAGACAACATCATCTTTGTAGAGAGCAATAAAAATGAAAATCGCAACAGTTTAATTATAATATTTATTATCAATATTAATTGTTATCTAAGGAACATTATCATATTGTTACAATAATAGTTATCAAAATAATAAGGAAACCAAATGTTTAAAAAAATAATCTTAGCTCTAGCTCTCCTCTTCACAATAAATGCAGGTGCGGATGAAGTTAAAAAAGTAGAAAAACTCATCCTAAGTGGGCCAATGGCTTCAGTCTCTCACCCTCTCATACACATGATAGAAACTGGTGCTTTGAATGATGTGGCTGAGAAGGTTGAGTTCAAACTTTGGAAGAGTCCTGATGAGTTGAGAGCTTATACTTTGAGAGGTGGAGCTGATTTTATAGCAGTGCCAACTAATGTAGGGGCAAATTTATATAATAAAGGGGTAGATATAAAACTGCTCAATGTCTCTGTTTGGGGTATACTCAACATACTTACGCGAGACAAAACAAAAAAAACACTCAAGGATTTTGTAGGGTGTGAGATAGCGATGCCGTTTCGTGCCGATATGCCAGACATAGTTTTTGAAGAGATAGTCAAAAAACAAGGCTTGGATCCTAAAAAAGATTTTAAACTTCGCTACCTGAGTTCTCCTATCGATGCGATGCAAATGTTGATACTTCGACGTGTTGACCATGCACTCTTGGCTGAACCTGCAACTTCTATAGCATTGCGTAAAACAGGGTCATTTCCTCTGAAAATCATTGCTCCAGATCTGTACCGAGGACCAGACTTGCAAAAAGAGTGGGGAGAAGCATTTAAGGTAGAAAGTAAAATTCCTGAAGCTGGTATAGCAGTTATTGGTGATATGATTAAAAATGAGTACATCGTTAAAAGATTTAATGAAGAGTATGCAAAATCTTTAGCTTGGTACAAAGCCAACCCAAAAGAGGCTGGAGAGATGATGGTCAAAACCATTCCTATGCTTGATGCAGAAGGTGTAGCTGATAGTATTGCCCATGTGCAACTAGATGTTGTAAGTGCCAAAGATGCAAAAAAAGATTTAGAGTTTTTCTATGATATTTTAAAATCTAACAATCCAAAAACCATTGGTGGAAAACTTCCTGATGAAGGATTTTACTACTAATGAAATTTATCCTCAAAATCCTAAAAGATTTCCCTGCCTACTTATGGAGTGGTTGGGGAGCTATCGCTTCTATCTTGCTCTTTATAGCCTGTTGGGACGTGGGAAATCAGATTTATGGTAATCTGGTTCTCCCATCACCACTAGAGACTTTTAAAACCTTATCTTTGATGCTTCAAGATGATGCTGTTTGGGATGAGATAACCATCACCTTATACCGTGCGTCTGCTGGTTTTGGTCTCTCTTTGCTTTTTGGTTCTGTTCTTGGACTTCTCGCTGGTTTCTTTGCAACTGCTTCTATGATGAGTCGTCCTGTTGTGACTATTTTGGTGGGTATGCCACCTATTGCATGGATTGTTTTAGCGATGATATGGTTTGGAATGGGTGACGAGACGGTTATATTTACAGTTATCGTCGCCTCTTTTCCTATTATATTTGTGGGAGCATTACAAGGAACACGAACACTAGAGGATGACCTAAAAGAGATGGCTGATAGTTTCAAACTGCCTTGGCATATGAAGTTTGCTGATGTCTATTTCCCTCATATATTCTCTTATGTCTTCCCTGCTTGGGTGAGTGGTCTTGGTATGGCTTGGAAGATAGTTGTGATGGCTGAACTCTTAGCCACAAGTGATGGTATAGGTGCATCACTTGCAGTAGCTCGAAGTCAGTTAGATACGCCTACTGCTTTGGCTCTTGTAACTATTATGATTGGGTCTTTGATGTTTATCGAGTATATTATTTTAGAGCCTATTAAAAGAGAGGTTGAACTATGGAGAAGTTAGAAGTAAGTAAGCTAAATCATCATTTTGGATTTACTGAGATTTTAAGAGATATAAACTTTACTCTAGAATATGGTCAAGTTTTATCTGTAGTTGGTCCTAGTGGTGGTGGTAAAACTACTTTACTTCATCTATGTGCTGGGTTGCTTGATGTTGAAGAGGGAGAGGTATCAAATACATTTGTTAGTTCATCTTTTGCTTTTCAAGAGGGGCGACTTCTTCCTTGGAAAAATGTGATTGATAATATCTCCTTAGGTCTTCTTGCAAAAGGTATTTCAAAAAAAGAATCTATAGAAAAATCAAAACAAATAGCACTTAAATTTGGACTTGAAGAGGATGATTTTGATAAATTTCCAAAAGATTTAAGTGGTGGTATGAAACAAAGAGTTTCATTTGCCAGGGCTTTGGTTGTGAATCCATCTTTGCTTTTTCTTGATGAGCCTTTTAGTGCTTTAGATATTGGACTTAAAAAAGAGTTACAAGCTATTTTAATAGATATGATAGATAAAAAAGAGATAAGTATATTGTTTATTACTCATGATTTAATGGAAGCTATAAGACTAAGTGATGAAATTTTACTTCTTCAAGCCGACCCAGGGCATATTGTCAAAAAATTCCAATATGACTTACCACAAAAACAAAGAGATGATAAGTTTGTCTATGAGCAAACTGCAAAAATATTACAAGATGAAACTATTATAAATACATTTGAACTGGAGCTAAAATAATGGCTGAAATTCAAGATAAAGAACAAAAATTACACGCAACAAATCATTATCTATACTACCCTGATGAGAAAAATGTACCACCATATTTAGCTTATGGATTTCGACCAGTATTTCTACTTCTTGCTCCATATATGATAATCTCAATGGCTTTATGGGGATTGGTTTGGAGTGGAACTATAAATATACCATTTATGAATGATACCCTTACTTGGCATGTTTATGAGATGTTATTTGGGATACTTACAGCAGGTGTCATGGCATTTTTAACTACGGGACTACCTGAACTTTTTCCTGGCATGGTTCCCTTTATAGGTCGTAGGTTGTGGTGGATTATGGCTTTATGGGTTGCAGGTCGTGTAAGTTTTTGGCTTATTGATGTTACAGGAGTTTATCTTACTGCTATTTTAAATCTAGCGATGCTAGGTTGGCTCATTTGGTTTGCTAAAGATGTTGTTTTGGATAAGCTTCAAAGACACGCTAGTTTAGGATATGCACTTGTAACAATATTTGGTATTGAAGTTTGGTTTTTTGCCTCAAAATTAGGATATGCAGTGACTGATTCTATGAGTATTTTAAAAGTTGCATTAGGTTTTATAGTTGTTTTAATTTTACTTGCAATGAGAAGAGTAAATATGGAAGCAGTTAATGAACTAATGGAAGATAAGGGAATTGATGATATTTATATAGCACGACCACCATTAACAAATCTTGCAGTTTTTACAGTGATTGTATTTACTATTGTTGAATTTTTATATCCTACAAATTCAGCACTTGGTTGGTTAGGATTAGCTAGTGGGGCAGCTATTTTAGCTATTACCGGTGATTATATATTGAAAGATAAAAATATTTTAAATCAACCCTATGTTTGGTATCTAGCTCCCATATTTATAATGCTGGGTACAGGATATGCCTTAATGGGTTGGGATATACTCAACGATGATATTTATGGCATGAACCACTTTAGACATTTTATCACTAGTGGTGGCCTGGGACTTGCATATCTGATGATAATGATAATAATTGGATGGATACATACAGGGCGACATCTTACATCAAATATCTATACACACTTGATGGTTTTATTTATAATTGTAGCAACACTCCTCAGAGGTTTAATTCCATTTTTTGAAGAATATACAAGCGGATTATATTTATGGTCATCTATTATTTGGACTATTCCATTTATACTATATATTAAAGTGTTTTTTGGCTTTTTAGTAGCTCCTAGAGCTGATGGGATAAAGGGGTAAAAGAGCTATTTGGAGCTATTGTCCTCCTGTGGTTTCTTTAGCCTATGTGTTTTATAATGTTCATCAAACCACTCAGGTATCTCAAACTCTGTCTCTACAAGCACTTGAGCATAGTCTCTCATCTCTTCTTGAGTGAGTTCAATCTTTGGCATCACGCCAAACAGTTTAACAGCCGGTTTCATCAAAGTACGTTCTTTGGCAGGAGCGGCTAAAAAAGTCTTCATACGCTCCATAGCTACAGTCATATTACCATCAGCCAGTCGTAGATAGACTTGATTAACCGCTACGAGTGGTGGAGCTTTTTTATTTTTCTTATACGTATCATGACAGGACATACATGCTTTTTCAAAGGCATAGAGTACTTTTTCATCGACATGGGCATTGAGTGTAATTACTCCCCATAGAGTTACTAAAAGTAAAATGATTTTCACTCTATTCCCTTATAATACTCCACTACCCTATTATCAACATGGATCACCCTATTCAAATACTGTGTCAAATCCCCTTTGTTAAAATCTATCTTCAACTTTTTAGGATCTATCGCTCTTGAGATAGCTACATAAAACTGGCTAGGTGCAAAAATGTTATCTACATTACAGACAAGGTTGTCTATGCTCATTCCTTGTGATTTATGTATGGTGACAGCATAGGCTAGCTTCAAAGGAAACTGTGAAAGTGTGGCAAGGGACATCGTCTCTACCGTACCGTTATCTTTGACTATCATATCAAGCAGGTCAAACTCATGTCGTTCCACCCTGACAAACTCACCCTCTTTCTCTACGATAAGGTGATTTTCCTCTATCTTTCTGAGTATGCCTCTCTCACCGTTCACAAATTTACCCCATTTGTTCACCGTAAAAAGTATGGGAACACCCTCTTTAAGTGTAAGTTGCTCAGAGATAGGTAACATGTTCTTCCAGCCAGCCAACTTCTTCTCGTGTACTTTTCCAAACATCTCTATGTTTGCGAAGAGTATGGTCTCTTCAGTATCGAGTTCATTGATTTTTACACGGTTGGTCTGTTCCACTTCCAGGTTACGTCCATACAGGTATGTCGGGTCTTTCTCCATCCCTTCTGTGTTCCAGAGTCTTGTCATATAACTTACTACTTCTTCATCACAAACACCTTTTCGGACTTTAGAGAGGATATGCGTAAACTCTGCATCTGTGGTACGCTTCATTTCAGTCAGCTCTATAACCATTAAGTCGAAGCGTTCCCATGCCATACTCTCAAAGGCATAGAGTTTGCTTCCAAAGATATCATTTCTATTTTGATGCTTTTGTACGGGTGGTAGTTGAAAGAAATCTCCCACAAAAAGTACTTTCCCCAGGTATCCGTAGTTGTTCAGCCTATAAGCTATCATATCGAGCAAGTCCGTACTCACCATAGAGATCTCATCGATGATGATAATATCTGTGGCTTTCAGTACTTTTTTGAGGTCAGAGAGCCTTTTCTTTGCCCGTTTATCACCCGCAGCCAATTCATCAAAGTTGGAAGCTATCCCAAAGACAAAAAAGCTATGCACCGTAAACCCACCGATGTTCACAGCACTCACTCCCGTAGAACCCAAAGAGACAACCTGCTTCCCTCTTTTTCGGTAATCGGAGATCACTTCATTGGTGATATAACTCTTCCCTACACCTGCACCGCCTGTCAAAAAGACATTGGAGTGTTTCAGTGCTTCTAATACATCTACTTTATCGCTCAAAACCCAGCCTTATCGATAAGCCCTTTTTGACAGCGGCTTCGTGTCTCTTTACCGTTTCGTAGAAGTGTAGCCAGATCATCACTCCCACTGCCCAGATGCAACCATAGTTCAGTGATAAGTCCGCCTTTACACCTCATCCCGACACGCTTTCCACTATCAACTCCAAAGCTTCTATCAAAAAGTGCTCTCACCTCTCTAAGTGTGACGACTTTGCCTATGTTTTGTTTAAAGAACTTACCTATCTTGGAGTCATTGACCTGCTCTACCAGAGATACAGAATCACTATAATAACTATCTGCATCTTTTCCATAACATGTCCCATGCTTGATCCACTCGTGCTTATGGAGATTTGAAATATAGCCAGGCATAACCTTTGCAAGTCTCTTTTTTGTCTCATCAGATAACCCAAGATCTGGCAACCTGTTCCACTGATGGTGTTTATCCATCGCAACATGCTTTTTATCTACATTACAGTACATCTTGTTTTTGGGTTGTGGCCACAAACCGTGCAGAACAAAATGGCTCTCTTCATACTTAGGAAAAAAACTTCGTTTACACTCTTTTTTATGCCTATGCGTTTCACAAAATGCATTGTGCCAAGTAAGTGTCAGAAGATTTTGTTTTGAGATCGCCGTCATTCCAGACCCCGATCTGGAATCTACAAACTTTTTCTTGTTTTTATATTTTTTAGATGCCTTACGAAGCTCATCCTCTATACTGATAACCTGAGTTTCTGCCTTTTGCACATTCATTGGATTTGAGCCATTTTGACTCTTAACAAAACACTTCTCATCCACCCATCTCTGCGCGGGTTGCTCACCTTTTATCAAGACGAGCACTTGTCCTTTGTGGTGCTTGAGAATGGTATATTTCTGCTTAGTGTCCAGATGCACAGCATGTGTGTTTTTGCTGTGTTTCATGTTGTTGAATGCAGGGCATTCTTTAGTAGCAAAAGCTTCTTCTCTTGCTATTAATGAAACGGTAAAAAATATAAGTGTTAAAAAGAGTTTGTTCATGTAGTG
>SOIK01000151.1 GCA_004377245.1 Sulfurovum sp.
TATCTGTGTAAAGGCAACAGCTATCTGTTCTTGTCGCTCTTCAACGCAAAACAGCTTGGCATTGATATCTGCATCATTGGTTTCACTAGTGAGGACTTTTTTATCTGTCATACTAAAACTTACATGGGTATGATTTGGCAAGATGATACCAAACTCTTCAAAACGTTCTTGCATTTTAACATTGAATTTACTTGTAGTGTAGTGTATGATAAGTTCCGTTTTTTGTGCTACTTTTTTTATAAGTTCCAGCTCAAAATGACTCAAGTAACCCTCTAAGTGTATCTCTATAGTCTCATAGCTTTGTAAAAATCCCTCATTAAGTCTATAGCTACCTGGTATGAAAGCTTTATCGGTAAAGCCTTGTGCATCAAGGAGACTTTGATAGTTCTCTAAAAGTCTTTCCAGTATAGAGAGATGTGTTTCAAACTCTGCATAGGCATCTGCCTCTGCTAAAGTTTCAAAGCTTATCTGCTCCCCTGCCAACTCTTCAAAAAATTTAAACAAAGCATTACTTTTAGCAAAAAAACGTACAAGTTCAAGGTTGAGTTTCAAATCTTCAAAAGCTTGAAAACTTGCTGCTTCTCTTAAAAATAAAATACGCTGTAGAGGGTCTATCTGTGTTTTGTTCTCTATGAGTATAGCACGATGTTCAAACTCATCCATACGCATGAGTGCCGGTAAAAAACCATCTTGCTCTTTATGGTGTGAACTTACTGTTCTTAAGGCTCTTGATGTGGGATATATGTGGAGTTGATTCATGGAATGTAGTATAGCATAGAGTAGAATATAAAAGAGAAAAATGTGTCAAATTGACAGATAATTCGTAATGACAAGGCATTATCTTATCTAAAGTTTCAGCCGTCGTGGCTTCGTTTCGCTACGACCACGCTGGTTCCAACCCTGCTAACGACAAGCAGTTGTCGTTAGCTTAACGGGTCTCATGGTTTTAGATACGCAGCTGTTTCAGAGTAACCTATGGTTTCTCCTACTTTTGCTCTTAACTGTAATGTATATCTGCCTGGTTTAGAAATATTGATATCGCTGACTTGAAATTTACCATTAACAAATGGAATATTTTCAACCAGCTTATCTTCTTTCACACTATGTGGCTGGGTCAATAAAAATGTTACATTTGCATCTTTTATAACTGTACCATCTTTTGCTACTATATTATAGTAGAATGCGTTAAGACCTTGTACCAATTTTACATGATCTACTTCTTTACGCTTACTATGAATGTTATCTTTCATCTCCATAGTCTCTACATCTTTTATATTGATAGTATAGTGTTTATCAAATGCCATTTTTCTTTCTATAATTTCATTGATATTCATATCTGCTACCTGATATTTCAACATAAAATTATTGGACTCTTGTACCGGCATAGATGAAGCAGACTTCACTGTCCAGTAACTTAATGTAATACCTAAAACTAAAAAGCCTAGTATCATATGCGGCCAGTACGTTTTCTCTTTATTGTTTGCCATTTTTTATCCTCATAAATATCGGTCTAAATATAAACATCCAAAATACCAATAGTGCACCGATCATTACAATGACTTGTAACACCGAAATAATATATCGTGTTTCATTTGGAAGTGTGGTTGTCATCTCAACATTTTTCGAAGAGGCGATTTGATCTGCTAATTCAGAAAAACCTTGCACTACACCGATGTTATGTTTATCTTCTATAGTGTTTTTATCTTTAGCTGCTATCACATCTATCGTTGCATCCATTACATCACTTTTATCATAAAGTGATGTCAAATCTTTAGACGAAGGGATGAGTGCGACTCTTCCTTTTTCTCCAGATTTTGTGGTAATCACTGCATTAGGTGCAAATATCAGCATTATATATGGCTTGCTTAAGTTAGCTTCATACTTCTTACTATAAGTCACCAAATTAAACCTCTCAGGGAAGTTTTCATTGGTTGCAACTAGATATCCATTTATCCCGGTTTTTAAGAGTAACTCATCTGCCATCTCTTCAATCAGTTTTGAAGCTTCAGGTTTTAAAATGTCATCTTTGAGAATAT
>SOIK01000021.1 GCA_004377245.1 Sulfurovum sp.
TCTAGGCATAGAACTCAGAGCGATCAAGAGCAACAACAACCCTCCAGCTAAAGGATAGTAAAACATCTCTACTCTCTCTTTTATCTTCACTTCACCCTGCTGTTGGTTTTTGTATTTACTACGCATTGCAGAAACAAGTGCTTCTATGTCCTCTTTACCGTTTGTAGCGACAACTGACATCCCAGCATTCTCTTTTGCAACTTCACCCAAAGCATCATTTCGTTGGGTGATGGCAATGGTTCCATCTTTTTGTGTGAAAGGTTTACCCTCTTTGGTGATAACAGGAGCACCTTGTGTCGTACCTACGAGTACCACATAAAGGTCTATCTCATTGGCTTTCAAAATGTCTGAAAATCCTGCTATCGCCTCTTCATCTCCACCATCAGTGAACAGTACCATGATCTTAGGTTTTTTCTTTTCCAGCAAAGAAGAAGCGAGTTCACCTAAAGCTAAAAAGTCTGTTGAACCCATGTTGATATAAGAGTCATTTACACCTTCAACCATTTGTTTAAGTGTCTCTTTGTCACTTGAGAAAGGTGCCAGAACAAAAGGGCTATAGGCAAAAGCTAAAACAGATATTTCATCACTTGGCATGCTGTCAAACAAAGAGATCATCTTCTTTTTAGCAAATTCCAAACGATTAGGATACTGATCTTTACTACGCATAGAACCTGAGATATCAAGCCCCACAAGAAGACTTAGTCCTTTGACTTCTACGATCTTGTCTCCCTTTTCTATCACAGGTCTTGCCATAGAGACTATCATCAGAAATATCGCTGTGAACATAAGCACATTTCGTACCACTAGAGGCATACTCTCATCTGTCGCACTCAGTCTTTTCAACACTTTTTCATCAAAGATACGAGAAAGGCGTTCTTTATTTGTCGAGATCAACACAGCAAAGACAATAAAAGGAACGATCAGAACCCAAAAAAGTTGTGGATATACAAAACTCATCTCTATACCCCCTTCGCCGATCTAAAATAGATAAAGAACAACAGACTCAATATCGCTAAAAAGAGAGGATAGGTATAAAGGTAGGTATGTTGTACTATCTTTTTATCATCTATCTTTGTTACTTCAAGTTTGTTTATCTCTTCATAGATTTTTGAAAGTGTTGTTGCATTTCTTGCTCCATAAGCTTCACCTTTTCCTGCAAGAGCCAATGCTTGTAAATACTGCCCATTATAGTCACGTTGGCTACCTATACCGATAGTATAGAGTTTGATATCTCTTTTTTCTATCATACTTTTGAGTTCAGGGAAAGGCACTTTACTCATATTGTCCACCCCATCTGTAAGCAAGATGGCTATTTTAGATTTGGCTTTACTTTTATTCAATATATTATAACTCTGAACAATAGCATCATTGATGGCTGTTCTTTTTCCTGCGATGCCTAACTCTTGCATTTGCGTGATATTTTTCAAAAAATCTTTTTCAAATGTAAGTGGTGAGGAGATGAAAGCCACATCTGCAAAAGTAACCATCCCTAAGCGGTCATTTTCTCTCTTATCTACAAAATCTACAACCACCTCTTTGACAACATCAAACTTGTTTTTAAAGATATCATTAGGGTCAAAACCACGTTGACGCATCGAGTCACTCGCATCAATGATAAGTACGATGTCTCTACCCTCTTTTTTACTATTGCTATAGCTTTTGGTAATGACGGGTGAAGCCAAAGCCACAACAGCAGCTACTATGCCTACCCATTTCAACCATGCCAAGAGTGAACTCTTACTGGCACTACGAGCCAATAGTTGTTCCACATGAGGGAAATAAATAGCCCTGCTTCGCTCTCTACACCATCTAGCACAGACAACAAAAAGTAAAATGAATCCCAGTACAAGAGGATATTCAAAACTAAATTGATTCATCGGCTACCTGTACAAATAGGTTGAAGTGATTGCGTGTATCTTCATCAACCGTTTCAACCTCTTTTTTATACTTATACTGTTCAAGCAATGGCTCCAACTGCTCAAAAAGTTTTTCTCTTCTCTCATCTGTAGCGAGCAGTCTTGCATAATGTGT
>SOIK01000186.1 GCA_004377245.1 Sulfurovum sp.
ATATCCACTACTTCCAACCCAGTTCATCAAAGATAGGTTTCATCTCCATCCACCAATTTTCAAATCTTATAGCTATATCATTGATAGCGTTATCTTCATTCCGCCAATCTTTAAGCTTCTCCAAGATCAACGGTTTATTCTCATCAGAAACTTTTTCTGACTTTTGCACATGGTTAATGACTTCTTCAATTTTCTTTTTCATGATAATTCCTTTCTTTTTATTTTAATCCAATCTACATTTATTGTCAATATCTATCTAAGTATAGCTATGAGATAATCATTAAATTTAATATATAAAGGGATTATATATGCCTAAACAATTTATCCAAGAATTTATCCAAAAAGAGTCTTCGGCAGGTATTTTACTTATCTTTGTCACTATTTTGGCACTTTTCTTGCAAAATAGTGGTTTTTCTACTCACTATGCAGGTTTTTTACATACACCTGTAGAAGTACGTTTTGGAGATCTGCAGATAGCCAAACCACTCCTTTTATGGGTAAATGATGGTCTTATGGCAGTTTTCTTTTTTCTTATTGGATTAGAGGTAAAAAGAGAAGTGATGGAGGGGCATCTCTCTTCTTTGAGTCAGATTACACTTCCTGGTATTGCGGCTGTTGGTGGTATGGTTGTGCCTGCTTTGGTTTTTATATGGTTTAACCAGGGTGCAGAGTTTGCTATGAATGGTTGGGCTATCCCAACAGCGACAGATATCGCTTTTGCATTGGGTATTTTATCTTTGTTGGGACCTAGAGTTCCTATCTCACTGAAAATCTTTTTAATGGCACTGGCTATCATAGATGATTTAGGTGCCATTGTCATCATCGCCTTATTTTACACCAGTGAACTCTCTATGCTCTCTATCATTATCGCCGGGATATCATTGGTAGTTTTATTTACGATGAATCGTCTAGATGTGGCAAAAAAAGCAGCTTATATCATCGTTGGTGTGATACTTTGGGTGAGTGTACTTAAGTCTGGTGTACACGCTACACTTGCAGGTGTAGCA
Organism: Sulfurovum sp.; assembly: GCA_004377245.1. Lineage (GTDB taxonomy): Bacteria > Campylobacterota > Campylobacteria > Campylobacterales > Sulfurovaceae > Sulfurovum. The sequence goes on from SOIK01000186.1 coordinate 1,008, forward strand.
CTTGCATTTATGATACCTCTTCACTCTAAAGACAGTGAAGGAAAATCTTTTTCTATGCTCAAGCAAATGGAGTATGACCTGCACTACTGGGTTGCCTTCCTCATCTTGCCACTTTTTGCTTTTGTGAATGCAGGAGTTGACCTTGGAGATATTTCTCTTGAAGAGATGGCAGGACCTGTTCCTTTAGGTATTATGGCAGGACTTTTTATAGGTAAACAAGTGGGTGTCTTTGGTTTCTCATGGATCGCCATTAAACTAGGTATCGCTTCATTGCCATCTGAGGCTAACTGGAAACAACTTTATGGTGTTTCTGTGCTTACGGGTATAGGATTCACCATGAGTCTGTTTGTAGATTCACTTGCCTACAATGATACTAAACTTTACCACTACGCAGATAAGCTTGCTATCTTACTTGGTTCATTTCTCTCAGCAATCGTAGGTTATCTTATCTTGAAGATGGCAACGAAACGATAGTCTGTTTCATCACTTCTCTCCAATCACGAGAGAAGTATTTTTCTATCACATGTTTTTTATGAGGGATAAGACATCCGGAACAGTCTTGATGGACTGAACCGTCACTTACGAACGCTTTACCTTCTTTAGCCTCTATGCTGCATAAGCTGTAGTACGTTTTGTCACCCTCTTTCCGTATCCCTTTATCTGAAAAACGAAAATGCATACAGCCGCACAAATAACAGTTCAGATCTTTCATTTCATGACACTTTTTATCTTCAGCATAGAGTGGACAAAAATCAACATGTTTTTCTTTCATGTTCTCATAAGAGAAATAGTCTATTACTTCACTGTCACTAAGTTCAGTGAGCGTATCCATGATAGCTTTGTGTTTGTTTGCATGCGCTTCAAACCATTCCAAATAGGTCATGAGACTCCTTCGTTAGTAGTATAACTTATCTACCATAAAAGCAAAAGCACCATTACGCTATAATCGCGGCAATATAACACTTGAACCCTCTGAATAACCCTAGGCACTCATAATGGGTTTTGCAAATGTAAGATTTT
>SOIK01000158.1 GCA_004377245.1 Sulfurovum sp.
CCATGTTGCTTTGACAAAGGTATCTGAGATCATCGCCAGATAGACAAAGAGTATAGACTCAAAATACCACGAGAGTAAAAATGCAGGGATGATACGTACGAACCAGAGTGAGATAAGATTGATCTTAAGGGTTCTCCTGCTGTCTCCTGCACCCCGAAGGGCACCTGAAAGTACAAAGTTAAAGGCAAGAGGTATCTGAGAAAATCCTACAATACGCAAGTATAAACTGGCTTCTTCTATGGTCTGTGCATCATCTGTAAAGAACCATACTATCTTCTCTGGCATAAATATCATAAAAAAGGAGAGGAAGAACATAAATCCTGAAGTGTATTTGAGTACAAGGATCACATCTTCTCTGGCTTGTTCAGGCTTCTTCGCACCCAAACCCTGCCCCATGAGTGCCATCGCTGCGATGGTAAATCCAATCCCTGGCATAAATGCCAAACCTTCTACACGCAAACCTATCTGATACCCTGCCAACACTTCTGTACCATAATGGGCAATGATGGCGGTAAAGAGCATAATACTCCCAAACGTCAGTGAACGCTCAAATGATGCAGGTATCCCTACTTTAAGTGCACGTGAGAGTAGAGATTTGGAGTAGTGCCATAAAGGAACATAAGGTGTTTTGTGTCTGAGGTACAAGATGATATAAACGATAAACTCCAGCATGTTGACTATGACTGTCCCTACCGCTGCACCCATCACACCAAGTTCAGGGAAACCATAATGTCCGAAGATGAGAAGGTAGTTTAGGATGACGTTGAGAATGATAGAGCCTATCTTCACTTTCATAGGTGTTTTGGTGTCACCTGCTGCGTTCAGTGCTGAGACAAATACCAGTTTCATAAAGACAAAAGGCATCATCCATGTAAGCATCTGCACATAGTCTTCCCCAAGTGCTACTACTTCAGGTGCTGTACCAAACCACACATAGATATTTGATGCAAGGTAATACCATGCTACCATCACAGGCAGACTCAACATAAAGGCAAACCTAAGCAGTGTAGAAAGCCCCATAGAAGCCCGCTTCATCTTCCCTGCACCTATAAAACGTGAGAGTAATGCCGAAGTACCTACATGAAGCAGAGTCAACACAGCAAATACAAACATCAAAGACTGTAACCCAAGTCCTACCGCTGCCACAGCAAACGCAGAGATACGCCCCACCATGACAAGGTCAGTGATAACCTGCAGCATATCCAGCAGTGAGTTAATCGCTGCTGGAATGGAGAGTTTAAGTACTTTTTGATGTTTAGCAGGGAAAAATCGTATCAATGGGTCTCTTTTATTTTTTACACTCGTCATGCTGAACTTGAACCCCAAGGGCATTTCCTGTGGGCATTCAGTATCCAAAACAGCCTAATATATCGAGATCCTGAATCAAGTTCAGGATGACGTTAACATTTTAGCTTGAAATTATACACCTATTAACTGAGAGAGGTATGCATAAAGCAGAACGATGACAAGTGAAGCCCATCCCATCATCCAACCCACAGCACGTAGCATCTTGCCTTTTTGAAACATTTTTCTTGTTTTGTAAAGTACCACAGGGTAGGCCACAAGAGCCAACACCACCGGCATATATGCCATAAAAGTCAAACTGTATTTCGCAGTAGCAAGCTTCACTGCCACAAAAGAGGTATAGACAAAACCATACACGATGAGTAGCATAAACATTTGCATGATGTAAAAGAGTGTTTGGCTTGCTTTTTTATTTTGTTCGTCGTTGTAGTATTGCATCAGTTATTTTATTACTCTTCAACACTTGGCCATTCTCCCACAGGCCATGGCTTCTCTTCACTATTGAAGCCTACATAAGAGACAAGTTGTTTTGAGTATTCTGCCAAACCACTTGTAAAATGTAAAAGCTTGTCATTAGGCTCACCGATCAACCAACTATAGATAAATTGGCAAACAGCGATAAGAAAGAGGAACATAGAGATAAATCTATTTATGGTCAGATACAAGATCGTATAAAGCACTCTTTTCCAACCTGCCTTTGGCTCTTCATTT
>SOIK01000122.1 GCA_004377245.1 Sulfurovum sp.
ACATTTCTTACATGTTCAAAGTCAATTGGCTCAAAATAGAGTATATCTGAAATGTCATAGTCAGTTGAGACTGTCTCAGGGTTACAGTTATACATGATAGACTTGATACCCATATCTTCCAGTGCAAAGGCAGCATGTACACAACAGTAGTCAAACTCGATACCTTGACCGATACGGTTAGGTCCCCCACCGATAACAAGCACTTTTTTGTCTTTTGATTCAGCTACCGGTGTTTGTGGTAGTTTAGTGATATTTGTCGTAGAGTAGAGATAAGGAGTCAGCGCCTTAAACTCTGCAGCACATGTATCTACTTCGTTGTACTCAAGTGCAACACCAGTTTTTTCTCTAGCATTATAGATGTCGTTTTCTGTAAGTGTTAGACCCTCTTTAGTGTTGATGACTTCTGCTATCATCGCGTCAGAGAAACCTTCACTTTTTACTTCACGTAGTCTTGTTGCATCAGAGAGCAGGGCAATGTCCATCTCTTTTTCGCGTAGAGCAAGTTCTTCCAGCTGATAGAGGAACCATCTGTCGATCTTACAAAGATCAAAGATAGCATCGACACTCATACCACGTCTTAAACCTTCAAATACATAAAGCATACGATTTTCGTTTGAACGTCTGATCTCTCTTACGAGTTCTTCCCCATCACACTTGATGCTGTTAAATCCGATGAGTCCAGTTTCAAGTGAACAGAGTGCTTTTTGGAATGACTCTTTAAAGGTACGGCCTATACTCATAGCTTCACCTACAGACTTCATCGCTGTAGTCAGTGTAGAGTTTGCTAGTGGGAACTTTTCGAAAGTAAATCTTGGAAGTTTTGTTACGATGTAGTCGATCACTGGTTCAAAACTTGCAGGTGTTCCTGTAATGTCATTGGTGATCTCATCAAGTGTAAATCCAACAGCCAAAAGTGTTGCCACTTTAGCGATAGGGTAACCAGTTGCTTTTGATGCAAGTGCAGAAGAACGACTTACTCTTGGGTTCATCTCGATAACGATCATACGACCTGTATCTGGATTGATAGAGAACTGTACGTTTGATCCACCTGTATCAACACCTACTTCACGTAAGATCTTGAAAGATGCATCTCTCATGTTTTGGTACTCTTTGTCTGTAAGTGTAAGTGCAGGAGCGATAGTGATACTGTCTCCCGTATGTACACCCATAGGGTCAAAGTTTTCGATAGAACACACGATGATACAGTTATCTGCTCTATCACGGATAACTTCCATCTCGTACTCTTTCCAGCCAAGTAGTGACTCTTCAATGAGAATTTCAGAGATAGGGCTTACTTCAAGGCCACCTTTAACTATCTCTTTGTATTCATCCATGTTGTAAGCTACACCAGAACCACCACCTGCCATGGTAAATGATGCACGAATGATGAGTGGGAAACCGATGTTTTTGGCCGCATCCATGGCTTCGTCCATGTTATAAGCGTATTGAGAAACAGGAAGGTCCATGCCTATCTTGATCATAGCTTCTTTAAACTCTTGTCTGTCTTCACCTTTTTTGATGGCAGCAGGGGTAGCACCTAGAAATTCTATCCCATCAAGCATCCCTTTTTCGTACATGCTTGTTGCAACATTCAGTGCTGTTTGTCCACCCATAGTAGGTAAGATAGCATCCACATTCTCTTTTTTGATGATCTTGGCGATCACTTCTTCCGTGATAGGTTCGATGTAGGTACGATGTGCAAACTCTGGATCTGTCATAATCGTAGCAGGGTTAGAGTTGATAAGAACAACTCTATAGCCTAACTCTTTAAGTGTTTTAGCTGCTTGAGTTCCAGAATAGTCAAATTCACAAGCTTGACCGATAATGATAGGCCCTGAACCGATAAGTAAAATAGTTTTGATGTCTTCGCGTTTTGGCATGGAGAAATACCCTTAATTTTTAGTTTGATATTATACAAGAAAGAGACAAAAAAAGCCCTTAAAAAGGCTTTTAAATCTTTGATTTAGAAGAGGTCTAAACTACTAGGTTTAGGTTTTATTTTTTTAGGTATTTTGTTATTTTTAACTTTTTTAGGTTTTAGCGGCTCCACTTTTTCTAGAGGTGTCTCTGGTTCGATGATCTCTTCTTGTGTTTGATCTATACGGCTGGGAATACTTGAAATAACCGGTAGTGTTTGATTATGTTCTACTACGGAGATCTTAGATTGATTGTGTTCTTGGTTTTGTGGTACGGGACAAGGCGCATCTAAACGTGTAGCATTGCTGTCGAAATCTTGGGCAAGTGTTGCTTTTGCATCATTGATAAGAAAAAATGTTTTGGGATGAAAAATGTCACTGTATGTTTTGATGTGTGCCACTTTATAAGAGCTTTGTACTTCTACTTTTGTAACTATTCCTACCGGGATATCGGCAAAGAAAATATCATCTAATCCACTGGTAATGACTTTATCACCGGTTTGTATTTTATGCCATTTTGGGATAAATTTGATAATCATTTTATTTTTCTCTAGCCCCATAGCGATACCAGGGGCTTTCTCTTTACCTAAAAAAACGGAAAAACGACATTTATTATCAGATGTAAGGTAACCATAGAGTTGATTGTTATGTACTTTTGCTGTTCCTGCTACTACTGTACCTTGGATCAGTCCATAGAGTTTATCTTCAATGAGTGCTTTAGGTTTGGTGAGGATGATCTGTGAAAAACTGTTGAGTTTTACATATGAGATAGTCTCTGAGATGGAGATGTTGTGTACAGGGAGTCTACTGAGCTTAGGAAGTACATCATAGATATTTTTTACTTGTTTGATATAGTGAGTCTGTTCGAGAAGACGTTTACGTAAGATACGATTTTCTCTGCTTAGTTTTTCAATAGACTCTTTTTGGAAGATATAACTATGGCTTTTGTCTTCTATATCTTGTGTAATATTTTTATAGTTTTGTTTGATAGGGTTAATGATACCCAGAAGCGTATCACTGATACGCTCATCATTTCTTGTCAATAGTACTGTTAAAACCAATAACAGTATAACAATAATAACCAGTCTAGTCTTCATATGCCATTTGCTGGAGTAGATCTAGTTCATCAAGTGCTATACCTGTACCTTTTGCCACTGCAAGTAATGGATCTTCTGCTATATACACTGGAAGTTTCACGATATCAGAAAGGTATTTATCAAGACCTCTGATCAGTGCTCCACCACCTGTAAGAACGATGCCATTTTCCACGATATCTCCTGCAAGTTCCGGAGGGGTTTGTTCTAGAACATCTTTAAGTGCTTCAGCGATCTCTTCAAGTGAATCTTTCATTGCTGCACGAATATGCTCAGAGGTGATCTCAATAGAAGCCAAACTGCCTTCAACCTGGTCTCTACCACGTACTGTGGTTATGAGCTCTTCATCCAGTGCTACAGCAGTACCAATTTTTATTTTGAGTTCTTCAGCGATACGTTCACCAATGAGAAGGTTGAAATTCTTTTTCACGTAATCTACGATAGCTTGGTCCATGCTGTCTCCGGCAATACGAATAGATTTACTAAGGACAAGTCCACCGAGTGAAATGACACCTATCTCAGTCGTACCTCCACCGATATCTACAACCAGGTTACCATTAGGCTCCTTTACCGGGATACCCGCACCGATCGCTGCTGCCATAGGCTCTTCTATAAGATATACATACCTTGCACCTGCATTCTCAGCAGAGTCTTTTACTGCACGTCTCTCTACTTGTGTCAAGCCGTAAGGTACACAAATAATGATACGAGGAGAAAAGAAACCTTTTCTTTTGTGTGCTTTTTCAATGAAATAACGGATCATCATTTCAGTCACTTCAAAGTCTGCGATAACACCATCTTTCATCGGACGGATCGCTCTGATGTTGCCAGGTGTTTTACCTACCATGTCTTTTGCTTCTTGTCCTACAGCTAAGATACGTTGCTGTCCATGCTTATCATACTGGATAGCAACAACAGAAGGTTCATTGATGCAGATACCTTGTCCTTTGACGAGTACAAGTGTATTTGCTGTCCCTAGGTCGATAGCTAAATCGTTAGAAAACATTCCCAATAATTTTTTAAACATTTATTTATCCTTTTTTCTGATAGCGTATAGTATTACGCCGTTTTTTTATCTTTTATGTAAAGAGGTTTTGCCCCTGTCTCAACTACATCATTGGTGATGATCACTTCATATCCTACAAGTTCCGGTAACTCATACATGATATCAAGCAGTATATCTTCAAGTATGGAACGTAGTCCTCTTGCTCCTGTTTTTCTATCTATGGCTTTTTGTGCGATCAAAGAGAGTGCATCCTCTTCAAAGCTGAGTTTCACATTATCGATCTCAAAAAGTTTTTGATACTGTTTTACTAAAGAGTTTTTAGGTTCTACCAAAATACGTACCATATCTTCTTTAGAGATCTCACCAAGTGTTGCAAGTATATGAAGACGACCTATAAGTTCTGGAATAAGCCCAAAAGAGACAAGATCATCTGACTCTACAAGGTGAAGAAGATTCTCTTCCTCTTTTTTACTGCGTTTTTCTTGTCCAAATCCCATAGTGTTGCTTCCAAGTCTTCTTTTAAGTATATCATTAAGACCATCAAATGCACCACCACAGATGAAAAGGATGTTAGATGTATCTATTTGGATGAAGTCTTGGTTAGGGTGCTTACGTCCACCTTTTGGTGGGATGTTCACTACTGAACCTTCGATGAGCTTGAGAAGAGCCTGCTGCACACCTTCGCCCGATACGTCACGGGTGATAGAACGGTTTTCACCCATTCTGGCGATCTTATCTATCTCATCGATGAAGACGATCCCTTGTTCTGCACGCTGGGGGTCACCATCTGCTGCCATAAGTAGTTTTGTAAGGATGTTTTCTACATCTTCACCTACATATCCAGCTTCAGTAAGGTTTGTTGCATCAGCAATAGCAATAGGTACATTCAAAAATCTAGCAATCGTTTGGGCCAAGAGTGTTTTACCTGAACCAGTTGGACCTATAAGAAGTACATTTGACTTAGCGATCTGGGTATCATCTTCAACATTGTCTCTAAAGATACGTTTATAGTGATTATAAACAGCAACGGAAAGCGTCTTTTTTGCATTTTCCTGACCGATAATATATTCATCAAGAAGAGCATTTATCTCTTTAGGTGTATAGAGTACTTGTGTTTCTAAATTTAATGGTGTTTCTTCTTGTTCTTCTTCTCCAAAGAGAATTTTGTATGCAGAGACCACACAATTTGAACAGATGTATGCACTTTCTCCGGCAATGAGAGGATTCTCTTCACTCTCAGTGGCAGAACAAAAGCTACATTCTTTAGTTGACATTTTTAATCCTCATATTATTTTGTCCTTGTAAAAGGGATGCCTCTTTTTGAGGTCTTTATAAATTCACAAAGTGATTTTACTTTATCAGATGTACTAGTCTCAAAAAGTGTTTGAGCCACTTCTTGCAGAGGCTGACCTTCTTCAAAGAGTTCTCTATAAGCAACTTTAAGTGCATTGATCTCTTCACGTTCCATGTTTCTTCTCAGCCCTGTAAGGTTTAACCCTCGTAGGCTTGCACGGTTACCTTCAGCTAAACAGAAAGGAGGGATGTCTTGCGCTAAAGCACTGCCTCCTCCTATCATCGCATAGTCACCGATGTGTACAAACTGATGTACTGGTGTATAGCCACCGATAACCACATGGTTACCAAGCTCTACATGTCCAGCCAGTGCGACACCGTTGGCCAAGATACAGTTATCTCCGATAATCACATCATGACCCAAGTGTACATAACCCATGAGAAGGTTTCCGCTACCTATCTTTGTAACGGAACCACCACCTTTGGTGCCAGGGTTGAGTAGGGTAAACTCTCTGATAGTGTTGTTGTCACCGATAATAAGCTGTACATCTTCTCCATCAAACTTCAAATCCTGAGGGATAGTCCCTACAGCTGAGTGAGAAAAGATACGATTGTTCTTACCGATAGTCGTATCACCTTCGATCACAGCATGAGAAGCTACAGTGGTATTATCACCTATCTTTACTTTTGCACCGATATAGGCAAAAGGACCGACAGAAACATTGGTACCTAAAACAGCACCTTCTTCAATAAAGGCAGAGGAGTGGATTAAAGACATATTCAAACCTATTTATCTACGATCATTGCTTTAAGTTCAGCTTGTGCAACTACTTTGTCATCTACATAAGCTTTTGCATCAAGTTGCCATACAGCACCTTTGTTTTTAATGACGTTTATTTTATACACAAGTTTGTCACCTGGTGTCACCGGCGCACGAAACTTCGCTTTATCGATACTCATAAAGTAAACCACTTTATTTTCAATCTCTTCTTGGCTGGCACCGTCCATACTTTTAAATGCAAGTACACCACCAGCTTGAGCCATACCTTCGATGATCATAACACCTGGATAAATAGGATGATCAGGGAAATGCCCTTGGAAGACAGGCTCAGAGATAGAGACATTTTTATATCCCTCTATGTACTCACTTTGCTTAAGATCAGTAATTCTGTCTACAAGTAAGAATGGGTATCTATGAGGTAATATTTTTTGAATTTCAACAACGTTATAAAGCAC
>SOIK01000010.1 GCA_004377245.1 Sulfurovum sp.
ACTATCTCTTTTTTATGTTGAACCAAAAGGGAGAACACGACTTTACAGCTACGTATGACAAACATTTAGAGAATATCAGAGCCTTTAGAGTGTATCAAAAAGAGAGAGAAAAACGAAAGAAAGCTGAAGTAAAACAGAATCCACACTTGCACAATTGACATATTTTCTAGAAATATTTGTTAAAAAAGGTTAAAAACTTTTTCCATAAAGAGGGTTGCTTGAAAACCTTTTTTTTATACATTTCATTGGTATCAACATATACTTCTACCACTCTAAGGTGTTTAGAGAGTATCTCATTTGCTTTTTTAAGATGTATAGGCTCAAAGTTACTTCGCATCTAAGACCTTTTCTATCTCGTGCATAGCATCTTCATTTTTAAGTCTAAACTTGATCTCGATACGTCTTGAAGCATCTTTATCCTCTACACCATCTACTTTAATAGCATCTAAGTAAGCACGTCCTGATGCTATCATGAGAGGTTTAATGTTATGTTCTCTTGCAAAGTCCATGGTAAGCAGGAAATTCATTACAGCAAATGCACGTTTTTGTGAAAGGTCTAGGTTATAAAGGTAACCACCATCACTGTCTGTATGTCCTTCTATAATTACCCTATCAAGATGTGGTTTGATCCTTGTACTAGTTACCAATGCACCGATATACTCTTCAAACACTTGCTTAAGCTCTGTTTTAGCCTCTTCTTTAAGCACAGCACTTTCTCTATCGAAAAGGATGCTTGAGGCCAATCTAAGCGAACCACTTTGTTTGTCTATGGCTATCTTGTTACCTAACTCATCTTTGAGTGCTGCAATAACTTTGAGTTTGATACCTGTGAGAGATTTTATCTTGGCTTTTTGTTGTTGAAGGTTTTCCACAAGGTTGTCATATTTTGTAGCCTTTTCATCAAGTGCATTGAGCAGTTCTAAAAGCTTTTCATCTTTTTGTTTAATCGTCTCATTTGTTTCGGTGAGTTGATCAGAAAGGATGACAACTTTACCCTCATACTCTTTAAGTGTTTTATTGCGTTTTGTAAGTGCCGCATCACGTTTTTTAAGTGTTGAATTAGTCTCATTTAAAAGATTTTGCACAATAACCACTTTTTTACTCAACAAATCTTTTTGCGTATTTGCCTGAAGTAATATTTGGTTCAATTTCTTTATCTCATCCTCTTTCAGGCTAAGTGTTTTTTTACTCTCACTAATATGTTTGTCTTTTGTAGCTATCAGCTCTTGCTTCTTTTCTAGATCTTTTTTATTTTGGGCAAGGGACTTGTTTTTCTCCCCTAAAAGTGCTTTACTTTTAGCCAATGTAACACTAAGGTCATCAAGTTTAGTCTCTTTTGTTTTAAGTGTTTGAGAGATCAAGGAGAGACGGTCTTCTTTCTCGTGCAGATCACTTTTAAGGATGACAGACTTAGAAACGATCGCCCCTATAAGCAAGATGAAGACAAAAAGCAATCCTGCCATCAAGTCTGCATAGGATATCCAGAAGTTACTACCCGTATCGGTACTTTTTTTTCTAAACATAGGGTTACTTTTTATCCTCTTTGAATGAAGCCATGTTGTCGAGTATCATTTGATTTTGCTCAGAGATGATACGTGCGAAAGTTGAGAGCTTCTCAACTATCTGTCCTACCTCAGAGTCTATCTTGTCAAAGGTATGCTCAACTGTACCATCGAAACGTTCCATAGATTTTTGAAGGTTTTTAGCGTTAGAGTTAAAGCCTTCTATGTTCTCTCTCATGATCGAGACTGCATTCACACTCTCTTCTCTATCATGCACCTTATCAAGTGTTACACGTAACTCAGTGGAAGCATTTTGCATATGGTCGGTAAGTTGAGTAAAACTATTGGTAGTATCATTAACAATAGTCGTGAAATTTTTAAGATACTGTTCATTTAACTCTTTAATGAAGTTCATATTAAATATCTCTTTGAGTGTTTGGACTATTTGCTGATCTTTCAGTTCACTCTGCATATGCTCATGTTTGATCAGTTCA
>SOIK01000261.1 GCA_004377245.1 Sulfurovum sp.
TAGCCTATCTGAAGTTTACGTTGCAGGTAAGAGATGGATGTTTTTTGATCCGTAAGTACTACCTCTTTTGCCTCTTCATAAAGTGGATCCAGATCTACTTCACCACTACCCCCTTCAGATGCATTTGCACCACCTGCAACCAAGTAACTTTCGTCATACTCTGGTTCACGTTGTGCTTTAAGATACTCAACGATCTCTTCTACCTCTTCTTCTGTACTCCAAGGTGCATGTAAACGTACCAGTCCAGTTGCTCCAGGAGGTGTAAACAGACCATCTCCTCGTCCAAGTAGACTCTCAGCACCCATTGCATCCAAAATGACTTTAGAATCAATACGCTGCCCTACTCTATAACTTAGTCTTGAAGGCAAGTTTGCTTTAATGAGTCCTGTGACAACATCCACACTTGGTCTTTGTGTTGCTACTATGAGGTGGATACCACTTGCCCTTGCCATCTGTGCTAGTCTGGCAATGGAGTACTCTACCTCTTTACCCCCGGTCATCATAAGATCGGCAAGTTCATCGATGATGATAACAATAAAAGGAAATGGCTCAGCAGAACCATCTTTCTTTACTTTTTCGTTGTAGTTATCTATGTTCTTTGTACGATTATCCGCCATAAGTGTATAACGACGATTCATTTCACCTACCATATTGGCAAGTGCCGCAATTGCCTTTTTAGGCTCAGTGATCACGGGTGTAAGCAGGTGTGGGATGTCATTATAGATAGAAAACTCCAGCATCTTAGGGTCAATGAGCATCAACTTCAGGTGGTCTGGATCATTTCTATAAAGCAGTGAAAGTATCATCGCATTGATCCCCACCGATTTACCCGAACCTGTGGTTCCGGCTATGAGTAGATGAGGGAGCTTTTTGATATCCGTAATGAACGGATTACCAACGATGTCTTTTCCTAGTGCCACAGTCAGTGGAGATTTAGACTCTTTAAACAGATCACTTTCTAGAATTTCACGCAAGTAGATAGTGTCTACTGTCTCATTTGGTATCTCTATACCCACTACATCACGCCCTGGTATAGGTGCTTGTATACGTATGGTCTCTGCACTTAGTGCCATGGCGAGATCATCTTGGAGATTAAGAATTTTTGAAACTTTTACATTTGGTGCTGGCTTAAATTCAAAAGTTGTTACCAGTGGTCCACTGTAGGTACGCACCACATCACCATCTACTTTAAACTGCTGCAATTTAGAAAGTAGTTCTTCTATTTTTCTATCTATCTCTGCTTCATTTATTTTTTTAGATGATTTAGGCGCTTTTTGTAGAAAGTCAAGTTTTGGAAGTTTAAAGTTTTTAGGTTTTGCCACCTTCCCCTTATCTATCTGCTCCATAAGTTTAGAGTTCTCTTCCAACTCTTCTACTATCTCTACATTTGAACTCGTAGTAAAACTGCTCTGCGCTTCAAGTTCAAGTATTTCATTTATCACTGAGTCATCTATCTCTTCTGTGGTATCTATGCTTGTTTTCACTTCACGCTTAGGTAAAGTTTTTTTAGCCGCTGGTTTTCTTTTTACTCGTGTTCTCTTTGGTTTTTCTATGACTGGCATCATCTCATCTTCCAATGCAGGAGAAGAAAAAGGGTTTGTAAATATTTTTTTCAAAACAAATCTTATACCAGCAAAGATTTTTCCCATCCCTGTAGCAAGTGGTGCCAGACTAAAACCTTTTACCTTTAAGTCTTTAGGAGAGAAATCATCATCAAGTATAAAGACTAAAGAGAGTGCCATGGTCATCAACCAAAGTAACCAAAGTCCTGCTTTTCCTATGAGAGGGTATAAAAATTCTACGATTTGTGTACCAATAAAGCCTATATTTTTAGCTTCAAGTACCAAAGATGCAAAGAGTATGAATGCGATGAAAAAGAGCATCCAACCTAAATAAAAGTCTAACTTTTTTCGTACTGACGCATTGGTATAGAGTTTATACAGTGGATAAAAAAGGATAAAAATATTGATATAAGCAAAGTACCCAAAAAGAT
>SOIK01000064.1 GCA_004377245.1 Sulfurovum sp.
TGAAATTAGTCGTAGCAATTACCGGTGCCAGTGGTGTTGAGTTAGGCAAGAAGTTTATAGACTACTTACCCTCTAACATCGAAGCCCATATAGTTGTCTCTGACAATGCCATCACCGTAGAGTCATTTGAAAACAAAAAAGTAACACTGCATTCTAGTGATAACATAGCAGCTTCCATCTCCAGTGGTTCATTTAGGGTTGATGCCACGGCAATCATCCCATGTAGTATGAATACTTTGGCAAAAGTGGCTTGTGGCATCAGTGATAACCTGGTGACTAGAGTAGCAGCAGTAGCACTCAAAGAGCAAAAGAAGCTACTGCTTGCACCAAGAGAGTTACCTTTTTCTGCCATTGCTTTGGAAAACATGCAGAAATTAGCTGCACTAAGTGTTATCATTGCACCACCTGTGATGGGATACTACTCTGAATCAGATTCACTTGAAGAGATGGAGAAATTCATCATCGGTAAGTGGTACGATGTTTTAGGCATAGAAAACAGTTTATATGAAAGATGGGGAAAGTAATGAATACAGATATCAAAAGAGCAATCTATCCGGGGACGTTTGATCCTATCACCAATGGACATTTAGACATCATTAAACGTGCTTGCCATATGTTTGATGAGATCATCGTAGCAATAGCAGACTCTGAGGCGAAGAAACCTATGTTTACACTCACACAACGTATACAGATGGTAGAAGCAGCCACTAAAGATTTTCCCAAGATCAAAGTCCTTGGGTTTAACGATCTTCTCGTCAACCTCTCTGACGAACTAGATGCAAACATCATCATAAGAGGGCTTAGGGCGGTAAGTGACTTCGAGTATGAACTTCAAATGGGGTATGCCAATGCTTCACTCAAAAAAGAGTTAGAGACTATTTATCTTATGCCTAGCCTTGAACATGCTTTTGTAAGCTCTTCAGTTGTTCGTTCTATTTTAAATTTCGATGGAAAAGTAGAACACCTTGTTCCAGATGAAGCACTCAAACTCATAAAGTGTTTACGATAATGTATATACTTTTTGAAGGCATAGACACCTGTGGTAAAAGTACGCAGATAGAGCTGATCGCAGATAAACATCCTGAGATCGTTATCACTAAAGAGCCTGGTGGAACTCCATTTGGTGTTAAAGCCCGAGAGATACTTCTTGCAGATTCGTTAGCGTCTAAGCGTGCTGAGTTACTACTCTTTTTGGCTGACCGTGCAGAACACTATGAAGAAGTCATTAAACCAAATAAATACAAATTAGTCATTTCAGATAGAGGATTTCTCTCTGGCATCGGTTATGCACTTGCCAACGGTGACTTTGACTTTAACGAGCTAGTCTCACTCAATAAATTTGCCCTAGAGGGGCATTTCCCAGATAAGGTCATCTTATTTTTGACCGATATGAAAACACTGAAAGAGAGAACTGAAGCGAAGAGTCTGGATGGCATCGAACTTAGAGGGTTAGAGTACCTACTCAAAGTACAAGAACATATAAAAGAAAGCATTATAAAGCTTGGTATCCCTCATCTTTTCATAGATGCAACGCAAGATATAGAAAGTATTCATCAAACGATACTAACCTACTTGAAGGTATAATTACACAATTTCAATAAATGACATATGGTTCTCGTCATCCTCGGGCTTGACCCGGGGATCTAGAACTGGCATATAATTTCGACTCTGAGTCCCCGTATGCCCGAAGGAAATGCCCTTGGGGTGCAAGTACGAGGATGACAGCTCGAGGACTAGAATTAAGGAACAAAAATGATCAACCCCCTACGCGGCATGAAAGACCTCACTTTTGAAGAGAGCCAACGCTTTACACATATTATCAACACGGCTACAAACATCGCTCAAAAGTATGGCTATAGCTACATTGAAACCCCTATACTCGAAGAGACTGCACTGTTTAAACGTTCTGTAGGTGAGAGTTCTGATATCGTAGGTAAAGAGATGTATCAGTTTGAAGACAAAGGAGGCAATGATGTCTGTATGCGTCC
>SOIK01000101.1 GCA_004377245.1 Sulfurovum sp.
CAACGTGAGACACTGCCTACCTCTTAAATTTCAGTCTCATAGGATTTACTATGAACACAAATATACAGAGAGCAATTTTAGCCACCTTTTTATGGTCTAATGATTTAGATATAGATACAAAAGATGCTTTTATTTTGAACCCCCACTTATTTACTGGTGATAGGCATTTGATTGCTGCAAAAATAAATCAAGTCACACAAACAGAAGATAGGTTTTATAGTCTATTAAATATGGAGTTAGAAAACACTTCACAACAAGAATGGCTAGAAATATCAACACAAACACCACTCTCTTTTAGTTTTGCAAAAAAATATTATGATAATTTAACCGATAATAGGGGGGATGATGTGTAATGAAAAAGTCATTTAAATTATTTATTGACTCTCTTGATATTTTGGATGATCTAACAGATGAGCAGGCAGGGCAACTATTTAAAGCGATAAGAGCGTATGAAGCCGATGGAGTAGAAACTCTTGGCGGATTATTAAGGGCAGTATTTAATCCATTTAAGACAAATTCGGACAGAGCTAAAATAGCTTATAAAAATGTAGTAGAACGCAACAAAGCGAATGGGTTAAAAGGTGGACGACCTAAAACCCAAGATAACCCAGTCGGTTTATTAATAACCCAAGATAACCCAAAAAAAGCCGATAAAGATAAAGATAAAGATAAAGATAAGATAAGAGAAGTAGTAGAGCACCTTAATCTAATATGTGGTACAAAATATAAGATAACCACAGAAGCAACTATAGCTTCAATATCTGGAAGACTATCTGATGGCTATAGTGTAGATGATTTTAAAACAGTTCATAAAATAAAATTTGATGAATGGAATGGTACAGATATGTCTAAACACTTAACCCCATCAACTCTATATCGTCCTAGTAATTTTGAGAAATACTTAAACCAACAACAGGCAGAGCAAGAACAAGTAGGAGGCGTAACATGGTAATACCTATAACAAAAGATAGGTTCACTGTTTTAGGGGAAGAAGTTAAAACATTAACCATAGAGATAGATAATGCACAAAAAGCACAAGATAAAAGACTATCAAATTCCCTTAAAAAAGAAATGTATCTTAAAAAGGTTGAACAATTAGAACTTTTACAATCAGATATAGCTATATCTTCAACAGTAACGGCTAAAGAACTAAGCGATGATGTAGCATCAAGACCAAATATCCCTAAGTACATGACAGGTACACCACTTGACGATAGATTAGGCGGAGGTATCGAGATAGGTACTTTTATTCAGTTGGCGGGGGAGAGCTTTACAGGAAAGACCCATTTTGTTTTAGAGATACTTGCAAATATTTCAGGTGCGAATAAGATTTTATTTTTTAATTTTGAAATGGGAGAGCGTAGAATTAACAACAGATTGAAGCATCTTCTTATAAGCACAGAACAAGACAATAATTTTCTAATCAATTCAAAGGCAAGAAAATTAAGTGAGATAATTCAAGAGATAAAAAACAAAGCAAAAGAGGGGATTAAATTTTTTGCTATCGACTCAAAAATGAAAATAGAAGTACCAGAAGAGACAGAAGATTTAAAGGCATTTAGAAAAATATCCCACGAACTATCTAAGTTGTCACAACAAGAAGAGATAATTATTTTATTAATTAATCAGATGAATGAACAAGATCAGCAAAATGGGAGACTTGCTTTTAAAGGTGGAGGAGATCAGATGTATGATGCAGACATAGCATTATTTTATATGCTGAACAAGACAAAAAGTGCAGAGCCTAAAGACTGGACGAGGACAATGCACTGTAGGAAAAACAGAACGGGAGACGAGCAACTGTTTAGGGTTGATTTAGTTTTAGATATACACGGAAAAACTAAAGAGTTGATAAAACCATGAGTAAATACATAACCAAATCAAAATACGAAGCCCTAACAGACGGGTAGAAACAAACCAAGCATTTGATAGAAAATGCAATTAAAGGATAAGAGATGAAAACAGAAAAATTAAAAAGTATGATAAA
>SOIK01000028.1 GCA_004377245.1 Sulfurovum sp.
AGATTGACCCGGAGAAGTGGGTGCTTTAGGAGTCTCTTCAGGAAAGTATTTATTAATGATCTTTGCCTGTAGTTTTACGACTTGTACAAGTATGATAAGGAATGAAAAGACAACTGTCATTCCCAAAACCATAAACTTTATACTTTCGCCTATCAAATTAACTTCTTCCATATAGCCTCACTTTAGAAATTGTTTTATATTCAAATTTTAAAATACTTTTGCTTGTTTCAAGTTAAAAAAAGCAATTATCTTCGTTTTTTTCTACGATTGTTATTTCGCGTAGCTTTTTGTTCACCTACATAACCTCGCATCATCTCATCTACTGTGTTTTGATCAAAACCGATTTGTGAACCCACTTTATGCTGTTCATCCTCGATAAGACGAGAAATCAGTTTCTCCAAAAGCATCTCTTTATCCATATCGCCCATATGTGCTATCATTTCTGACGCATCATTATGTATATGTATATCTCTTATCTGCTCAGCCAAATACTCACGACCTGATGCATCTATACCTTCTCCACCCTGGATGGTAGCAAGACGCATATCTGCTCCTACCTCTTTTTGGATACGCTGTAACTCTCTAAACTCTTCAGCCGTCACCAAAGTAATAGCCTGACCACTCTTGCCGGCACGCCCTGTACGACCGATACGGTGTACATAACTCTGTGGGTCAAAAGGGATGTGATAGTTAAATACATGCGTCACATCTTTAACATCAAGACCACGGGAAGCCACATCTGTAGCAACCATGATCTTTGTTTCCCCTCTTCTGTAAGCTTTGATAATCACTTCTCTGTCTCTTTGTTCTAAATCACCGTGCAAACCACTGGCATTAAAGCCTAAAGCTTGCAAATGTTCAGTCAGTCTGTCCACTTCTCTTTTCATACGACAGAAGATGAGGCATTTATTGGTCTTTTCTGTTTCAAGAAGTTTTACGATAGCTTCATCTCTTTGACTTTCATTGATAACATAATAACGCTGATCAATAATATTTTTTGTTATCTCTTCATCCCCTACTACGGAGATAAACTCTGGTCTATAAAGAATGTTATTTGCAAGTTCTTTGATAGGCTCTGGCATCGTTGCTGAAAAAAGCAGTGTTTGTCTGTTCTGAGGAATGTATTCAAAGATCTCTTTGATCTCTTCCAAAAATCCCATATCAAGCATTTCATCTGCTTCATCAAGTACCACTATTTCAGGGTTAAAAACATCAATCTTACCTTTTTTATAAAGGTCTTTAAGTCTTCCCGGTGTTGCCACAACAATTTGTACACCTTTGTGGATAAGTGCTATCTGACGACCATACCCTACACCACCATACACTGTAAGTGTACGGATACCAGCAAAACGTCCAAGATGATACAGCTCATCAGCCACTTGTGTAGCAAGTTCTCTTGTAGGAGTGATGACCAAAGCTCTTTCTATCTCACCTTTGGCAAGTTTATCCATCATAGGAAGACCAAATGCTGCTGTTTTTCCTGTACCCGTATGGGCTTGTCCTACCATATCACTACCATTATTGATAATCGGTATAGCCATCTCTTGGATGGGACTTGGCTCTTTAAAGCCTGCTATCTTCACGCCCTTAAACAAATCAGGGTGAAAATTAAATTCACTAAATTTCATAATATTACCTTTATGTTACACGAAATCTCTTTCGTTCTGTTCAAAATATTTTTTGAACTTAATGGAACTTCTCGTAAGAAGTTCTATAAACTCAACTGTAGCGTGGGCAGGAATGTGCCCGACCGAAGGGACAAATGCCCTTGGGGTGCCCATGCTACAAATCATATCACCATCAACAAAATAACCCCAAAGACAATACGATAAATGCCAAACGCCACAAAAGTAAACCTCTGAATAAATGCAAGGAAAAGTTTGATCGTCAAATACGCTACTACAAATGCAGTCACAAAACCTATGATAAATGCTCCCCAATTTGCATCTGCAAATTCTTGATAGTGTTTAAGCAAATCATACCC
>SOIK01000136.1 GCA_004377245.1 Sulfurovum sp.
GCAACAGAAAAATCACCAAAATCTTTCACATCACCTTTTGCAAAATAATATATCTTACCTTGCTCACCTGTTGAGATCTTCAACTCCAAGAATTTTTTCCCATTAGGGTCTTTTACCACTTTCTCATGGGATGTTGGCAGATATCTCATAAGTTCTATATTTACTTTTTTATCACCTACATTGAGTGTTTCTGAAAGGCTGTTTTTTGTCATGGTTGAGAAATACAGTGCTTTTTCAAGCTCTGCAGCTTGCTTGCCTTGTGTTACTGTTACTTGCAGCAACTTTACATCCGAGACCATAAGATTGGTAGATTTACCTTCGCGAATATGCATGATACCCTCATAGCCTATGTAACGTGTGATGATTGCACCTATGGCGATGACTAAAAAAGCAAAGTGAAAAAGGAAAACAGCTGGTTTAGATTTATACGATTTATATTTGATGATGTTGTAAACCAAGATGGCTGTAAAATAGGCTAAGAAGAGTTCGAACCATTGTGCTTTGTAGATGAGTGCCTGCGCTGTTTGCGTACCATAATCATTTTCTATAAATGTCGCAGCACCGATGGCTACTCCAAAAATAAACAGTACCAAGACTGCCATTTTCATGGATAAAATATGTTTTAACATGGTTTAAAACCCTTCTGTACGTATATATAATAAAAAGTGATTATAGCCGATGTTTACTAATTGAATGTTAATTGAAGTTATTTATCGCTTATTGTAAAATGTATGTTACATTAAGGGGCTTATATACCAAATACAACAGTATCAAATCAACTGCTATTCAAATTCGCGATGAAACATTTCCATAAATCTTCTTTTCTGTTTATGCTCTTTTAGCAATCTGTCTATATATGCACTATTCTCCTCAATACTCCACGACAAAGTATCATTCTCTTCTTCTATATTTAGCATTTCACCCAAAGCCCAAATAGAGCTACCATAATATTTGCTTTGCTTGGTTGCCAATGAACTTTCGCACAAATCTCTTAAAAGTAAAATTGTCTCTTGGGGGTAATCATCTCTTAGCCACTTTAGTAGTGCTTTGAGTTCAGCAGTATGCAATGATGATGTTTCAAGTTCATTTTGTTTGTCCGCAATACACTTTGCACACAATTCTTTTTCATTTAATGTTTTGTAAAAGCGGATAGCCTGTGCAAAATCATACTCTTGTACCTCTTTTAATGCTTTTTCTCTCTCTTGTAATTTAAGCGTTTCATCCTCCAAAAGTTCCAAATATTTTAATAACACGTCAGCTTCTTTGGTTTTTTCATAAAACTCTTTATAGGCTGCTACTTTATCTGTAACGTTACCCTGCTTGTCGTACGCCCATATTTTCATCTCAAATAGTGTACCCAGTTTATGTCTAGGCAAGTATTCTATCTTCTCAAGTGTGGCTATAACATTTGATATATCGTCTATATACTTGTATTCTTTGGCAATATCCAGCAGCTCCGCATCATCTAACTTTTCACTTTTAAGCATACTTGCTTTGATGTAATGTTTGGGAGACTGCATTAGGTGTGCACATTTATGCAAGATACTCATCACTTTATACTCCCCATACCCTTCATCATCTAAGTATCTGTCAAATGTAGCATAATACTCATTATATATCTTCTCCAAAACAGTTCTGGGCAATTCATCTGAGAGTATCTCTCTGACTCCATAATCATCGCTGACAAGCAGTTCTTGTATATCACTATAGATAACATCTTCATCCATATCGACACTGCATTTTCCCCATACTTCTGCCGCATACTCATAAGCATCACTGACCACCCCTGCACTGTCATCTGTACGGTCATAGACTTTCGTATCTGTAAGCATGAG
The DNA here is from genome assembly GCA_004377245.1 of Sulfurovum sp. Lineage (GTDB taxonomy): Bacteria > Campylobacterota > Campylobacteria > Campylobacterales > Sulfurovaceae > Sulfurovum. The sequence goes on from SOIK01000136.1 coordinate 1,836, forward strand.
TTCTTTTAAAAGTTTTGCAGCCTCTATGCTGTGACCTTCCATATAGAGAAAACTCTCTATATTTTCCACTATTGCCCATATCTGTTTTGCAAGATGAAAAGATGCACCATAACGTATGAATTTACGCCCTCTTTTTATGGAGCT
>SOIK01000176.1 GCA_004377245.1 Sulfurovum sp.
TTGATGATTTGAGGTTCTTTGATGTCTTTTGGTAATTTTGCACGAATTTTAGAGAGAGCGTTGGTAACATCATTCACCGCGGTATCGATATTTTTACTGTACTCAAACTCTGCTCGAATAACAGTGACTTCATCAATGGTATTGGAATAGGCACGTCGTATCTCATCTAGTGCATAAAGCTCCTCTTCAACAGGTACGGCAATGTTACTTGCCATCGTCTTGGCTGACGCTCCAGGTTGGACAATGACCAATGCTACTTCAGGGTAGTTGGAGTTAGGGAAAAGGTTGCGGTGCATTTTCCCGTAACCCATGATTCCGGTAAAGACAAATAGTGCTAGAAAAGAGAGGATAATATGAGGTTTTTTGAGAATCTTCTCTACCCAGGAGCTGGATTCTTTACTCATCTTTTGCCCCTATGATCTCTACCTTGTCATACGCAGGAAGTTGTGCCAACTTTACTTCACTGGCTTTTGCCACTGCTGTGGTAGGGCAAGGAGAGATAAGCAGATGATCAGCCTCTTGCATTTTTACACTTACCTGCAAAGGTGTAAATTTACCCTTTGCATAGGTCATCACAAAAGTGCCCTCTTTTTTATGTAGCACTGTATCACTTGGTACGATACACCCCTTGGCCTCTTTTGTCAGAACTTCAATGTTCATGCTGCTTCCTACAGGTAAATCAAGTGTAGAAGTAAGTTTAACCTCTGCAGTCATCAAACCATTTTGAGAAGTCGTATAGATAGATTTAATGCGACCTACCTTTTGACCAGCTGCCAATACCAATTGGTCTTTTTGAACAGAGGTATGATGTGGTGCATAAGAAAACAGTAATTTCTTCACACCGTTGCTCATACTGAGTATTGGTTTACCTGATGCTGCCAAATCACCCTCATGAAGGAGTATAGCGTCTATCTCTCCGTCAAAAGGAGCTACGATTTTAAGGTAAGAGAGTTGGTGGCCCAGTTGTTCTATTTTTTGCATAGTGTTTTCTACAACAGCCTCTTTGGCTTTCATAGCTACTTTTGAGATATCTAGTTTCTCTTTGGCTAATCCTCCCACTTTAAAGAGCTTCACATTACGCATATAAATACTTTTTGCTAAAGCCCGATCATTACGCTGTGCTATTAGAGTAGCTTGTACAGCTTGGATGTTAGACTGTAACTCTGTCTCGTCTATGTGTACAAGCAGATCACCCTGCTTCACCTTTTGAGACTCCTCCACAAATACACGCTCCACATAGCCTGCCAGTTTAGTAGAGAGCTTGATGCTTTTATCTGAACCCACTTGTGCCAGATAAGACTCTCTATTGTTCATCATCCCCTGCGTAGGGTTAACCACTGATACGGTTACCGATGCAACGGTAGGTAATGCTTCATTGGCTATTTCTGCTTTTCTACTCTCCAAAAGCCCTTTACCTTTAATCATAAGTGCCGCTACCGCAACAATGACTACAATAGTGATAATAATTTTTTTCATTAGTTAACCCCTCTTTCTAACAAATAATCTAAATAATAGATACTTTTTTTATAATTGTATTTACTCTCAATAAGCTTTGCCTGTGCCAATTGTCTTTTCCCTTTTGCCAAAAGCAGATCATTGAGTGTTGCAACATCATTTGCATAACGTACTTTTTCTATACTTTCACTCTTCTTTGAGAGGCGTAGTTGTGCACTGTTTCCCAGATACTCAGCATAACTCTGTTTGACTTTCTCTACCCCTTGGGTCAAAAGTTTTCGTAGATCAAGGAGTGTTTGCTCTTTTTTAAAGGTGGCTTCCATCTTGGCTATCTTTGCTTGCTGCACGCCCAAGTCTCTTTTACCAAAGTCTACAAGGTTCCATTTCACATTCACACCCACTTGCCACAATGTTTCATTATCCCAAGATTTACTGGCTTCGTCTTCACCATAGTTTTTACCCACATAACTTGAGAGATTCACCTGAGGGAGTTTGGCTGATCTGCTTTTAGCTATCATTTTATCTGCTTTAGCTAGAGCCATATCTTCCATCTCTACTTTAGCTAAGCCTGATGCTTTTGCATAGAGTTTGTTCACACTGTAACGAGGCTTTTTCACCTTAATACGTAATGGAGTTACCTTTTCTACTCTCTTTCCTACCAGTGAAGAGAGTGTTGCTTTTGTCATCTCTATATTACTTGCTAGTATCTCTTGTTGTGTTTGTGATGCCTGAGAATCTGACTGGGCTTTAAACAAATCTATCTTTGCTTTTTTCCCTACTTTTACTTCATAGGCAATTTGTTTTGTAAGCTTTTTAAGTGCATGGGTGTAAGCGCGTTGTGCTTTTAGTATCTCTTTTTGTGCCAAAATAGAAAGGTAGAGTGACCGAATGTTATAAACCAATTGCTCTTTAGTCAATCTTGCTTTTGCAGTTGACATCTGCGCAGCAATGTTATCTATCTCTATCTGTCTTGTTTGTGCAAATCCTGTAAAAAGAGGCACATTATAAGCCATACCTGCGGAGAAAAGATCTTTTGTAGTAGTGACTGGTCCACTAGCAATGATCGTAGGTGTAAGAGGCATAAGTGTGCGAGGTGTATTATAATGCGTATAATCTCCCACAAGATCAAGTGACCCATACTGCTGAACCCTACTCTCTTCACGCTTTATTTGTGCCAATTCTATCTGTGCTTGACTCTGCTTTACTACTGTACTGTGTTTTGTAGCATACTGGGTGAGTCCATTCAACGTACTACTAAACAGAGGTACAGTTAATAAAAGTATATAAAAAATTCGTGACATTGATTTGCTCCTCAATCCAATTAAGGATATTAGGATACAAAGCCAATATGAATTTAAAGTGAATTATTAAGGCAACATCAACTTTTTCTTTACATCAAAGGTATTTAGGTAACTCTCTATCATTTTTTGTAACTTATCGTCATCTAGCATTAATGCTTCTTTCATAGGAAATTTCAAAAAGAACTGAGGAGGCATGATAGAGTGCTTTTGATCAGGGTTTTTAATATAAGAAAATATCGCCTCTTGCATACGTTCAAAAGTACTATATTTCATAAGGTAACGCCTATAGATCAAGGCACTGGGGATTTGCTGTTCTACATGACACTGTAAACACTCTTTTTGTAATTGTTGTTTATCTTCCACGCTTACATCTTGAGCATTTACCAGTATGTAAAGCAAAGAAAAAAAGAATATTACTTTTCCCATCTTATCTCTACCTCCGTTCCTTTTTGTAGTTCTGAAGTAATGTGTAAAACAAAACCATAATTGTTGACAACTTGGTTGACAATATCAAGTCCTATACCAAATCCGCCCTCACTTTTGTTTGCACGTTTAAAACGTTTAGAAATACCCTTCAAATCTTTTTGGGCAATACCTATACCTGTATCTATAATGCGTAAAGATTCCTCTGTAAGTTTCACTGTTAAGGTACCCTTTGTTTTATTGTATTTTATAGCGTTAGAGAGTAAATTATCTATGAGTCGTACCCCATCATTTGGATCCATCTCCAGTATCTTTTTGGGTATCAATTCTAACTGAGTGGTAAGTCCTTTACTTTGTACCATTGATGAGAAATACACCATTCTCTCCTCTATCATTTTAGTGATATTCACTGGCTCTATCTGTCGATGGTAATCATGATTGAGATTAAGATAAGTTAAGTCTTCATAGATGCGACTCAGTGTTTTAGAAGCTATCTCAATGCGCTGTAACTCTTCACTCTTTTCATATTTTCCATAAGTCTCTATCATCTCAATATTGGTTAAGATAGTACTAATGGGGGTATTGAGTTCATGCGTTGTATCTTGTATAAAATGATTCATCTGCTCTATAGAATCACGCATAGGCGCAGTAAAAAGTCTTCCTAAAAAATAGCCTAAAATAGTAAAGAACAGACCTGCACCCAGCATAAACCAAATGATCTTTTCTTGCAAGGCTGCAATGGGGCTTTTATCTATCTCTTTAGAAACCATTAGATAGGCTGCACCTAAATAGTAAGGTTCTATCTTAGCCACATAATAAAGTCTTTTTTCATCACTGTAATGATCACTATGCTCTAATGTTGGTCTATTTTCAAAAGTACCAAAAATGTACGCTTTATCTAAATCATAAATAGCAGAATCAAAAGCCTTACTTACAGGATAGATAAGTTTGTCATCAAAACTTTTATGCAATATTCTTAATTTGGATTTAACGTTTTCTGATTGGTATTTGAGTGTTTCTCTTTGCTGATCAAGTAAATCATGTTTTGCTGAGACATAAAATATCCAGGAAGCCAAAGAGAAGAGCAGGAAGGTTGACCCTAAGTAGATCAACAAAAAACGGACTAAACTTCTCTGTTCGCTACTCATTACGACACCCACTAGATAGCCCAATCTTTAATGCAATGATTTCGTTCATAATCAAGGCAGGTTTTTGAAGGACTCGCCTTAGCGAATTCGAGAAAATTTAACGTAGAGTATGGACGAAAGCATTGCACCCATAGGGAGAGACGAGAAGAAGCAATCTGCAACCAAAAAAATCTTTGTATTAGCCAGCTAGTCCTACAGCTTTTTTTACTCACATCTTACTCCTTCTCGTCTCTTTAAAGTTTGGGCTATCTAGTGGGTGTCGTAATAACAAAACCGATAGCCTATATTTTTAATAGTCTCTATCTTCTCTTTGCCTATCACAGCACGAAGTGTTTTAATATACGTACGAAGTGACCCTGCACTTGGCTCCTCATCATACTCCCATAACGTTTCAAATATTTTCTCATACTCCAACAGTTCACTAGGATACTGCAAAAAAAGAGCCAGTAACTTTAACTCTTTGGTTTTAAGAGAGACCCTTTTGTTTTTTTCTGTCAACAACAATGACTTGGTATCAAACAATAAACCATCCCCTAAGTCTATCTTTTCATCATATGTACCATAGGTACGTTTGAGTAAAGATTCTACTCTTACCAGAAGCTCTTTAAGGGCAAAAGGTTTACGGATGTAGTCGTCACACCCACTGTCAAATCCTTGTGTAACATCCTTTACACTATTGAGTGAAGTGATGAAAATAGCAGGGGTGTCTTTACCCTCACTACGCAGTGTTTTTAAAAACTCAAAACCATTTAAATGTGGCACTTTTACATCTAAAAGCATCAAGTCAATGTGTTTTTCATACGCAAGGTCCTGTGCCTGTAACCCATCATAGGCACAAAGCACCTCATAGCCTTTAAATAGTAGAAACTGCTTGATGGTATCACTAAGTTGTACATCATCCTCAAGCAGTAAAATAGTCTGGGTCATATACTTATCTACCTTGTCCTCTTCTTTGTCCTCTTCTTTGCCCCATACCTCTAAAATCTGCAGGTGGAAAATTATCAAACATCCAACTTGTAATTTTAGTCAGTTCAGCTTCTGTTACATTGCCTTTTTGTGATGGCATCAAACCAAAACGTTCAATTTTTTGTGGCATACAGATCGCTTTCTTTTTTTGAGGATCCAGTACATAATCTACCATAAACTTCACAGCCTCGTCTTTGTTAGGGTAAGACATCTTAATATGTCTCATCACACCCATAAGAGCAGGAGCAAGTACTTTGGACATATCTGTAGGTCTTGTTTTGGTATGACACATGGCACATTTAGCATCAAAAAGTCCTTCAGCAGTCTCAGTTGCCTGCACCCAAGAAGTTAAAGCAACGATTATTCCCAATGTAAATAATGTAGTTTTTAATTTCATAATAATCCTTTTTTTAATGTAGCGCAACTCTATTAAGAGCTATTCTCTATATAGATGATAATATACCAAAATGAATTAAACGTGAACCTTCTCTAAATTTAAACTTACGCTCGTTCCTAACCCTTTTTCCGATTGGATCTGGATCTCTATCCCCTCATCGTCACAATAGGCTTTCACTAAAGCCAGTCCTATGCCCTGCCCTTCTTCTTTATTATCACTCTGATAATAGCGCTCATACACTCTGAGCAATTGTGTCTCATCCATCCCAATACCCTCATCTATGATCATTAGTAAATTCTCTTTAAGTATCACTTTTATGAGCGATTCTTTTGAAGAGTACTTCATGGCATTCATCAACAGATTATCTATCATTTTTTCAAAACCGATCTTATCTATCTCAATGAACATCTCACCAATATCTAAAGAAAAACTGTTTCTTCCAAATGCCTCAAACGTCTCTATACGTTCTCGCAATAATGGCTCCAGTAAAAGTTTCTCTTTGGCAATAGGGTGCAACTCTTTTTTAATACTGTAAACCAACTCTTTGTAAAGCCTCTCAAGCCTTACAGAGGAGGCTTCTATACGGTTAAGACGTTGCAAAGACTTTTCATCATCCATGACACGTTTTTTAAGCATAGCACTATTGGCTTTTATAGTAGAGAGAGGGATATTGAGTTCGTGGAGTATCTCAGAGGTGAGGTGAGAAAGGTTAGCATCAAGCTCTGCCTTGGGTGCAAGCAGGTGTGAAGAGATAATGTACCCCCACCCCG
>SOIK01000161.1 GCA_004377245.1 Sulfurovum sp.
ATAGGCTGGGAAACAGGTACTTTGATTACCACAGTACTTGATATAGTACATAATGGCATGGATATCGCCATTTTAGACTCTTCTGCAGAAGCCCATATGCCCGATACCATCATTATGCCCTATCGTGCAGAAGTAAGAGGCTCTGGAGAAGCAGGAGAAAAAGCACATACTTATCGTCTTGCAGGTAACACCTGTTTGGCTGGAGATATTATGGGTGACTATAGTTTTGATACCCCATTAAACATAGGAGACAAAGTCATCTTTGAAGACCAGATGCACTATACTATGGTTAAAGCCACTACGTTTAACGGTATAAAACTTCCAAGCATCGCTATAGAAAAAGAGGATGGAAAGGTGGAAGTTATACGGGAGTTTGGATATGAAGATTTCAAGGGGAGACTTTCTTAAGAGTACACCTGTCAAAATATTAGATGCTTTTAGGCTTCACCCTCAACGATTCTATCTTCAAAATACTCTTGCAGAAGTACATTTAATTTCTCTAACTGTATAGGTTTTGAGAGATAACTATCCATACCTGCACCTATATATTTCTCTCTATCACCAACAAGTGCATTTGCTGTTAAAGCAACGATAGGTGTATGTGTTTTATTGTTATGTCTTTCATAACTTAAGATATTTCCAGTCGCTTCCATGCCACCCATGACAGGCATTTGAATATCCATAAATATCATATCATATTCATTTTCCATACGGTGTTCAAGAGCCTCTTTACCATTATTTGCAATACTTACCTCTACACCAAGTCTATTAAGTACATTGAGTATCAGTTTTTGGTTAATGAGATTATCTTCTGCAACTAATACATGTACATTTTCAAAGGTGATTTTTTTCTCAGTCTCTGAGAGATCCTCTTGATCACTAAGTGCTTTAAGTGTTTTTGTAAAGTTTATCGGCTTATAGAGTATCCTGTCTATACGCGATTTGTATCGCTTTAGATTTCTCTTCTGATCTCCTGTTGACATCAGCACTATCTTTGTGTCAAAATCCAAGAACTGCTTAATTTCATCCCCTCTATGACGGAATTTATTATCAATAAAAAGGATATCAGGAAGTTTTGAGCTATCTCTTGATGCTAACAATGATTCTTCCGTATAACGCTCTATTTTTGCTCCGGTATAAGCGATATATGATTCAAGATTCTTATTGATATAATATTCTTCATCTATATGTGGGTTGAGAATACCAACAGTGTATGAACTCATATCAACAACTTCTCTTCTTCTAGCTGTTTCAGGTTTTATAAGTATCAGAGTAAAGTAGAAAGAAGATCCTTCATCTTTAACACTCCAAATATTCAGTTTTCCACCCATAAGTTCAACAAATCTACCTGAAATAGACAACCCTAGACCTGTACCGCCATACTTTCTACTGGTACTTACATCTGCTTGGGAGAAGGCATCAAATATATTCTTTCTTTGCTCCTTAGTGATACCAATACCTGTATCAGAAACTTCAAACTTAACTTCCACTTCATCCCTATTCTCAGAGACCTTCTCAATACTTACATTCACCTCACCATTTTTGGAAGTAAACTTAATCGCATTACTCACAAGGTTCACGATTATTTGAGATATCTTCGTAGGATCACCTATAAGTAATGTAGGTAGCTGGGGATCTAAAAAAATGTTAAAGTCAATATTCTCTTCTGCAGCCTTAGCAGCATATGACTCAACAGCAGCTTCAAAGCTATCTACAGGATCAAACTCTATACTCTCTAGCTCTATCTTCTGTGCTTTTATTTTAGAGAAATCAAGAATATCATTTACAATAGTTAACAGATTTGCAGAACTCTTCTCTATCACTGAGATAAATTCCGCTTGTTCCTCTTTATCATCAGTCTCTTTCAGTAAATTCGTAAATCCAACGATCCCATTGAGAGGGGTACGTATCTCGTGAGACATATTCGCAAGGAAAAGGTCTTTTGTCTGATTAGCATCTTTAATGGCTTGGATTAAAAACTTATAAATATGATCAACCTTCCCACTTTCAATCAATCTTTTAATCTCTTTTTGTTGATTTTCATTAAAAACCAACTCTATATCTTTTAAAGTATCTTCAGAAATCTGTCTATCTTTATCTTTTTTATTATATATTACAAAAAGTCTAAGCAGAAGAAGAAGTAATAGCAATATCCCTACTCCATACTTTATCATGTCCATTCTACTTGATGATATATACTCTTGTTCTATTTTTTGTATCTCGGTATGCAGTAGTGACTGTACTTGGGTAAAGTAGTCCATTTTTTTATTTATCTGATTTTCCCACCCCATAACAGAAACAGAGTACTCTCCTTTTCTTGCTTCATACAAAATCATATCACGCTCTTCTGAAATGATAGTATTAAATTCTTCTACTGAAAGTAGTTCTTTAAGTTTTAAAGCTACTGTACTATCTGCTAATGTATTAAACGGAGGTAAGATGTCTTTACCTATAAATTGCTTCCAAAGTGCAATATCTGTATCACTCATTTTTCTTGATCCGAGTAAAACAGAGTAGATACTTGTATTCTCCAATACACTGTTCTCTCTAAGCTCTGTGTACTTCGTATACATCGATAGATAACTTTTTATTAGCTCTGACTTTTGAGCCGTAGAAATATCTTTTAATATCTCTAAAAATGACTCAAAAATCTTACTATGGTAAGCGTGAAAAAAGATATTTCTATAATCGGCACTTACATCATCTACATCTTTTCTCACATGATTGAGCTCCATAGTAATCAATTTCATCTGTTTACTATAGATTGCATACGCATTGTTGTGTTTTACAAATCTATTTAATCCTATTAAAGCAAGATCAACTGTATCTCTTGTCTCTTTAAGTTTATCGAGATCACTTTTTCTTTGTGTGACCAAATAACTAACACTATTCATTCTCTCAGATTCTATCTCATAAAGTACAGATTCCACTTTTTCTAAAAGGAAAAAAAGTTTTGTACTGTTTTGTACAGTGATATACCTCTGATAAGAGAGATATGTATAATAAGATACGACCCCCAATACCAGCATTACTATAATAATAGGTAGGTTAAGTGTAATTTTATTCTTTAGTATATTCATGTCAATCCTTTAATATCTAGTGTCTATTTCCCAAGTATAGCCTGTTGGACAAGTACATTCTGAAGCATTTAAATAAGAAAAAAAGATTAAAAAGATTAATATTATTTTTTTCATATTTTAACTCCTGTCAGTTGTTTGCCATCTTTGGAAATTTTATTCCCTATAAGAGGACAATTAGTACAAAATATTTCAGCGATGGAATAAGTAAAAAAAGTTAATGAAGCTAATAGTATTTTTTTCAAAGAAAAACCTTTTTAATCATCATTAAATATGAGTTTCAATAGTAAGGCAATCCGGCGGTCTGCAAGAGATCCGTGACTTTCCGTCCTCACTTCGCAGTGAGTTTGACCTTTTCGTTATAAAAATAATATCAGAGTTTATATTAAGAAAAGGCACATACGTACCGTCTTACAGGCAATACATGTTTAGCTGGAGATATTATGGGTGACTATAGTTTTGATACCCCATTAAACATAGGAGACAAAGTCATCTTTGAAGACCAGATGCACTATACTATGGTTAAAGCCACTACGTTTAACGGTATAAAACTTCCTAGTATCACCATAGAAAAAGAAGATGGGAATGTGGAAGTTGTACGTGAGTTTGGGTATGAGGATTTTAAAGACAGACTCTCTTAAACCCGAATTATGCAATAGGATTATGAAAATAGCGTTTATGCTTGAGTTTAGGGTGTTTGCAAAAAATTTGCACCCCAAGGGCATTTCCTCCCTTCGGTCAGGGCAGGTTAACCCAAAGGTTAATCGATGATTTTCTTGCAAATGCCCTAGGCTCAATGATAAATGATAGTTTTATGATTTCTATTGCATATTTCGGGTTAGAAATCCCTCTTATAAAAAATATCCCCGGAAGTTGACTCAGGACTTACTGTGATAGTGCCTTCGATATTTTTACTATAATCATATTGTAACTTCACACTTGCTACTTCATCAGTGATATAAATGATCGTAATATCGTCTGTAAGTTTTTTACCTACTTCTACACTGTTTTCCGCACCCAAAACAAGGTGATCAAGTTTTATGCCTACAGTTGAGAGGGCAGATTTTGCCATAGCTCCCCCCATCATCTTCATCATATCTTCACCACTGTTGTTCTCTGCACCCACTTCAGAATCGAAAAGGATTACAGAGAGGATCTGCTCTCTTGTCAGATACGGCACTGAACTAAAAGTGATATTTGGTAAAGTCGGTGTACCTGTCACTGAAACAGTGATAAGATATTTGACTGTTTTGTACTTTGCTTTGATATCCAGGATCGGTTTTTCAATATCTCCCGTAAAATAAATAGAACTCTTCTTCAAAATAAATTTTTTATCCTGGAAGATATAACTCCCTCCTGCCGGCAATTCTACCAAACCCAAGAAGAGCATAGGTCCACTCACAACTTTTTCTACCCCAAGATCAACTTTAGCTTTGATATTTACATCACCCTGCTTATAGACTAAAGGTTTTTTCGTTTTGATCTTAATAGAAATACTGAGGTTATCCATAAAAGGACTTGCACTCTCCTCCTTTATGTCTTGTACAATGATAATGTCACTGTCTGATGCAAAGGTTTTTTGATTAAGATCATAATGTATTTTTCCACCTAGTAGTGTGACTTTCCCTTTTACAGAAGTTTTATTTCCATCAAGTACTGTTTTAAGGTTGACTGCGCTGTCCAGATCAATCCACTCATGTGCTATATGTAGCACTGATGCATCTGCTGATATGTTTCCTTTTTTACTCTTGGTATTGTAAGTTCCAACTACTTTAAGTTGATCGTTTAACCAAAGTGGTGAAATTTCAATAATATCACCCTTTAGTTTGACAGCAGAAGGTTTCGTAGAAAAGAATTTCATTTTATCATAAGTGACTTTATACTCTTTCAGTAATACTTTTGATTTATCAAGACTTGTGACTACTTTCACATCATTGACGATATATTCTGTTTTACGATCAGGTCGATAGATCATCTTAGGTGAGGTAAGGGAAAGATGAGCCTGTTTCATCTCCGTAACATCTATTGAAAGATCCAATGCACCTTCAAGAGGTGGTAAGTCTTTTAAAGTATAAAAAGATTGTACACTGTTAAGCAAAGATTTCATAGAATCGACTTTACTGTTGATCGTAATCTTTTTCTGAGCGATCCCCTTCACGTCAATGATCAAACCACCCAACTTTATCGAACCGTCTACCTTTCCGTCATCAAGAAAATATTTGATATCTGTAGAGAGTTCTTTAGCCTTTAATTTGAGAGTTGCATTCTTGTCACTCAATTCAACATTTATAACGAGTGGGTTAATGGCATTCCATTTGATATTTTTATCAAATGCTTTCAAAAGGGAGTCATGAGGCATATTGCTTATTGCTTTAACTTGCAATGTTTTTCCATACATAATATCTGCATCCAAATTAGTGATATTAGAAGTAATTTTCACTTTGGCTTTGAGAGGAATGATCGCTGCAAAATCCAAAGGTACATCTACTACTGCATTCACCTTTGTTCCATTCAGCTCAGCGGGTAGTTCTACCATTTCATCCACTAAAATTGTTTTTGTAGTCTCTATATGAAGTTTTCCTTTTTTAAAATCACTTGAATCAAAACTACCTTTGAGGCCATCAGATGTAATGCGTGCTTTAATACTTTTAATGTTTCCAGAATATGTTACGCTCAAATTATTTAACGGCTTAGTAAACTTTGCATCGATACCTATCAACTCTTTCGCTTTTATCTCTCCCTTGTAGCTTATGTTATCATCCATCACGAACGTATTGCTAATAGAGATATCTTTTGCATACGGTGTAGTTATCATCACTTTGGAGTCTGCTACAAGTCTATTGTCTTTGATAGTATAGACTACATGACTAAACAGACTGTCAATATCCAAATTGAACTCGGCACTTTTATTATCATCAACTTTTTTATTATCATCTGTTTTTTTGCTGATCAATATTTGCTTCGCTTTAGCCTTGATATTTGCTACAATACGCTCCTTTGAAGCATTGAAATCAATCCTAATATCTCCTATTGCCTCTTGACGGATAGGCAATTTATAGAGTTCAAATAACTCTTTATTAGGTGTAAGTACAATTTCCCCTGAGAGTTGATTGTTCTTGAGTTTTCCTCTATGTTTAATGTTACTAAGGTTAGTTGTTCCATTCAGATCAACAAATCCACTTTCCAGTAAAAGTTTTTGTGTATCAAATTTGATATCTTTACCATTCAATACCAACTCAAGTATATGAAGAGGATCATAGGTTGCAGGAAGCATATTTGCATGAAGCTCTTTAGCAATTATATATTTGGGGATGAGATGATTAACTTCACTTTGATCTGCAGATGGTGGTATATCACTTTCATTGCTATCACTT
>SOIK01000093.1 GCA_004377245.1 Sulfurovum sp.
ATCGTACCGATACACCATGCGATAATCGGCTTTTTAATCTTACCTGATTTAACAGCTTCGATTACTTTGTACTCTTCTGTACCACCAACTTCACCAAGAAGGATCATATACTTCACTTCTGGATTCTCTTCCATTCTAAGAAGATTATCGATAAATACTGAACCAACAAATCTATCTCCACCGATCGCTACACCCTCTGCAATACCATCAGCATTGATAGAGATGATGTTTGAAAGCTCATTGAAAAGACCACCTGAACGTGTAACAAGACCACATGAACCCGCTCTATGAAGCTTAGAGTTGATGATATTGTCGATAGTTCCACCAATGTTTGCAATCTTAAATGCACCTGGAGCAATAGCACCAACTGTTGCCGGTCCGATCACTGTTACATTTTGTTCTCTGGCAAACTCGTTCATACCACGTGCCAGTCTTTCAGGGATACCTTCAGCAGTAATCATAATAGATTTAAATCCACCAAGATTAAGTGCTTCCATCGTTACATCATACGCAGTTCTAAATGATGCAAAGTTAAGAAGTACATCCGCTTGTGGCTGTGCTGCTTTCGCGTCTGCTGTGGTTTTGAAAAGTGGGATCATCACTTCATCTGGTCCAAAGAAAAACTTATCGAACTTATTATTAGATGTAGGAGCAACAATCGCTGCTACTGATGGTGTCTCTCTTTTGATTGTATAGTCATAGTCTAACATTCTCTGGATAGCAGTTTTATTGTTATTCCAAAAAATCGCTTGTGTATCTTTAGTAAATAATTTTGACATTCTTCTCTCCCTACGCTTCTAGTGCCATACGCACGATGTCTGTAACATGTGTCTCTGGTCCATAAACTTCAATGTAAAGACCCATTCTGTCAGCTGCTTCTTTAATATCTTTAAGACCTTTTTCATAGTTTGGTCCACCCCGTCGAACATAGATTTTCACACCTACCTCTTTTAATTTATCTTGGTAATTTTCAAATGCTTGGATAATCCCTGTAAATGTTTTTGCAACATCTGTAAAGTTAGCAATTGCTCCACCAATAATAAGAATTTTACCACGACCAGAAGGATCTTTCTCTCTTGTCATAAGATCAAAAAGAGTCTCTGCATAAAACTTCGTCTCACCAGTTGTAGGCCCACCAGAGTACTCACCATAGTTAGCAAGGTCTTCAATTCCTGCAAAATCAGCGATTGTGTCAGCATATACAACTGAAGCACCACCACCAGCAACCATTGTCCAGATGCGAGCTTCTGGCTTAAGAAGTGTCAATTTAAGTGAAGCACCGGTCTTAGCATCAGCCTCTTCAATAGCTAGTACTTCTGGAGATTTCGCTTCCATACCAAATGAAGTTGGGTACTCAACATCGCCCCACTCATCTACCATCATAAATCCAGCAGTATCATCTAGTTTTGCAACCATATCAAGAAGCTCGATCTTGTTACCTTGCATTACAAATGGGTTGATTTCAAGGTATGCGAAGTTTAACTCTCTATACGCTTTAAAGAAACCAATTGCAAACTCAGCAAATGCCTCTTTATCACCCTCTGCAACATCAGCAGGAACATTAGCTCTAATCTTGTTAGCAATTTGCTCTTCTGTGTCAGTGATCTTAAAAGCAACTTCTGTTACTTTCTCGTCCCAACCCTCTTCAACTTCCATTCCACCTTCAGCAGACATGTAAAGCATATCATCATCACCAACACAGGTAGCAGAGATATAATACTCTTCTTCCTGTGTGTGTGGCATAAATGGCTCAACTAAAAAGTGAGTCAACATATCAACTGACGGCTCACCTGTTGGTGTGTCGCCATCAAATGAAAAATAAACTGATTGCTCAGTGCTTGACTTTTCATCAATCCAGCTAGTCGCTTTCGCTAATGAAACATCACCTGGTTTAGTATCTTTAAAGAGTACCAAATCATTTTTACCTCTTTTACCAAAAAGCATATCTGGTTTTGCAACCAATGTCTTTTC
>SOIK01000116.1 GCA_004377245.1 Sulfurovum sp.
TGACTAAAGGAGACTTTTTTATTTATGATGTTGCATTAAATCCTGATGCCACAAAAGCAGCCTTTGTAAAAAATGAAGAGAATGATATATCTATCATAGATACCGGCAGCATGGAAGAGATATATCTTTTAAAGGGACATGAGCAGACTATTTTAAAAATAGATTTTCATACATCAAATGAGCTGATCACTGCAGATGAAGATGATCGCCTAATGTTTTGGAGGCTGGAATAGCTTCCAAAAGTTAGGAAATAATTAAATCCTAGCAGTTTTTTAATGACTATCTTTTTAGATTTATAATTTTATGTTGTGAAAATGTTGCATTTTCGCCTGTCTGGTGGGAGTCGTTATCAATAGCCAACAACAAGAAATATCTGAACGATTTGTTAATATGGCAGACCCATTATCGGATGTATCTTCTGCGTATCTACGAGAAGGTTTGAATGATATTGTAGAGTGGGAATTGAAAATGGTACGTTCGAATATGAAATAGGGTAAAAAGTTAACTTTTCATCTTAAAAAACGTACTCCCACTCCCAGAAAAGAACCAGCCCTCTTTAGCAACTTTTTCTAACTCAGGATAAGCGATAAGTGAAGCTTTATAGAGATCATTTAGCATCACAGGGTCATTTATGGTTTCAAGTAGGGTTTTGGAATCTAGTTGATCCCAGCCTATGAAGCTAGAGAGTTTGATATCTGATAAGAGATGTTGTTTAAATGTCTTATAAACTACAGCTGTGTCGCATCCTATCTTTGGTGTGTAGAGCTCCAGTTTTAGCGGCTTTTCTTCAAAAGATTCAACTATCTCTCCAAAGCCAGATACATTGGCAGAAGGGTAGTTATAGATGAAGAAAGGTAGATCAGCCCCTATAGTGCTTCCGAGCCTGGCTAACTCTTCGGTAGTTATCATGAGGTTACATACTTCTTTTACCAGACGCATGAAAGCTGCTGCATCTGAACTGCCTCCACCTAAACCTGCTTGGCTGGGAATACGTTTGGTTATAACTACTTTGTGTTGATAGAAGAAGTTTAGGATGTCCGGATCACCTGTATGAGCATTGAGAGCCTTGTAGGCTTTGTAGATGGTATTCGACTCCAGAGGTATATCTTCACAGCCCTCAATAGTAAAACTTTCACACTCACAGGGTTCAAAGGTAATGGTATCGTAAAGGTCTTCTACTCTCATAAAGCGAGAGAGTAGAGTATGATAGCCATCTTTATGACCAGTGATCTTCAAAAAGATGTTTACTTTGGCGTGAGCTTTGATACTGTACATTAGACTTCCTCAAACTTTGGGATACGGTTAAATCGGTATTTGACTTCTTCATCAAGTATCTCAATAATAGAAAAGAAGTTTGAAGTCTCTATCAAATAAACGCCTTCTGCTTTAGTCTCAAAATACGCTACAGAGAGTTTTTTCCCTAACTCTAAGTACTCCTCTTCACCTGTGTAAATATTGGAAGGAAGTGCTAAATGGGTAAAGGGATTTAGTGCTTTTTCATTATCATAATAAAACTGCCCTTCGTGGATGCGATGTAGGCTGGAAAGCGTACCATCAACCTCCAGCTTATCTGCGATGAGAGAACCAAGACTGCGGATGTATGTTCCTTCACTTACTTTGGCTTCAAAGTGTACAAAAGGGTGGTTGTAGTTTAGAAGTTTTATGTCATAGATGGTAGAAGTGATGGTTTTTAGTTCCACCTCTTTTCCCTCACGTGCAAGTTCATAGGCCCGTTTACCGTTTATCTTTTTAGCACAAAACTTGGGAGGATAGTAAGTGAGTTCACCTAGTAAAGTGTGTAATACTTCTTCTATCTTCTCTTGTGAAAATGGTACTACTTCTTTGATACTGTCTACTTTTTCAATGTCTAAACTAGGAGAGTTTGCACCTAGCCATAATGTTGCTTTATAGCTTTTAGGTGTTTTGTTGAGGTACTGAAAGAGTTTAGTGTATTGACCCGTAGCTAC
>SOIK01000188.1 GCA_004377245.1 Sulfurovum sp.
TAGCCTAGACAAAAGCTAGAGATGTTATGAGTACCTAGTGTTATACAGAGGGTTCAATATATTTTAAGGAATACTCGTGGCACTCATAGACCTCTTCAATATCAAGAAACAATATGACATCAAACTACTTCTTGATGATGTGGACTTTCATCTTAATGAGGGTGAGAGAGTCACCATAGTGGGGCAAAATGGTTGTGGTAAATCTACTTTGATGAAGATTATCATGGGAGAAGAGGAACCGACCGAGGGTAAAAAGGTTGTTAACAATGCCATTCAAGTTGAGATGCTTGCTCAACAACCTCATTTTGAGGCAGGACTTACTGTAAAAGAAGCCATAGAAAATGAGTTGACAGAGTTACAAGAAGCCAAAGCAGAGTTTGAAGCGCTTAGCCAAAAACTCTCTTCTGATTTTGACAACAGTGCACTGCTTAAAAAGCATGAACGTGTCTCTAAATTTCTTGACCATCACAATGCATGGAACCTTGATGACAAGATAGAACGTGTTTTACAAGAGTTTAAGCTCAAAGAGTATGAAAACCGTCCTGTTATCTCACTCTCTGGTGGAGAACAGCGTCGTGTGTCACTGGCATCACTTATACTTAAAAAACCTGATGTACTTTTACTGGATGAACCTACCAACCACCTGGATGTCTATATGGTGGAGTTTCTTGAAGAGATGCTGCTTAAAGGCAAATTCACACTGCTTTTCATCTCGCATGACAGACACTTCATTGATACCATAGCAACACGAGTGATAGAAGTAGAGAACAAACAACTCATCTCCTACAATGGTGGGTATATGAACTACCTTGAACAAAAAGAGGCTCGTATGCACGCACTTCAAAAAGGGCATGATAATCTTCTTAGACTTCTCAAACAGGAAGAGGCATGGCTTGCAAAAGGGGTAAAAGCAAGAGAGAAACGAAACCAGGGGCGAAAAAAACGTGTCTTTGAACTCCGTGATGAAGCCAAACACAACCCTACGCTTATACGTAAAATGATGGTCGAGCTAGAGCGTGAAAAGAAACACTTTAACCGTGATGAAGGGGTATCTCGAAAAAAGATGCTTTTTGAGCTTGAGAACATGAGCTATGCTGTTCCAGGGAAAAAGCTCATAGAGAACTTCACCACACGTATTTTACAAAAAGACAAAATAGCCATCGTAGGCATTAACGGTGCGGGTAAATCAACCCTGCTTAAACTCATGTTAGGCAGACTTAAACCTGACTCTGGAGTCATCAAACAAGGTGATTTTTCTATAGGCTATTTTGACCAACACCGTGAAATGCTCTCAAATGATAAAACCCTTATAGAGACTTTCTGTCCTGACGGTGGAGATCAGGTTGAAGTACAAGGAAGTACCTTACATGTTTATGGTTATCTTAAATCTTTTCTATTCCCCAAAGAGTTTTTAGCCAAAAAGGTAGGTATGCTCAGTGGTGGAGAGAAAAACCGTGTAGCACTTGCTCTACTTTTAACGAAGAAAGTGGACTGTCTCATCTTAGATGAACCTACCAATGACCTTGATATCCAAACCATTAACATTTTAGAAGAGAAACTCATTAACTTCCCTGGTGCAATTCTCTTTGTTTCTCATGACCGTTACTTCATAGACAAAATTGCTTCTAAGCTCTTTATCTTTAAAGGGAATGGAATTGTAGAGGAATCCTATCAGACCTATACAGAATATTTGAGTATAGAAAAAGAGATGAAGGAACTTAATGCTCTAGAGCAAGAGGTAAAAACAGCAGTTAAAAAAGAAGAAAAAACCAAAGAAAAGAAACAGACAAAACTCAGCTATAAAGAACAAAGAGATTTTGATACACTGCCTGACGAAATAGAAATATTGGAAGAGGAGATAGAACAACTCAACCGTTGCTTATCAGATCCGGACTGCTATCAGGAAAAAGGGTTAAATGTCATCACGGAAGAGTTGGCTTTACTTGAAGAGA
>SOIK01000053.1 GCA_004377245.1 Sulfurovum sp.
TCCTCTTACTGCTGGACCTTTGGAAGCATTGAGTGTACGAAACTGTATACCTGTTGCATCTGTACAAAGTCCCATCTCTCCACCCAGTGCATCTACCTCTCTTACCAGGTGACCTTTAGCCAGTCCACCGATGGCAGGGTTACAAGAAGAAGCCCCTATCTGTTCTGCTAATATAGTGATCATCAGTGTCTTTACACCCATTCTTGCTGATGAAAGTGAAGCCTCTATCCCAGCGTGCCCACCACCAATTACTATGACATCATAATTCATGAAAAACCTTTACCATACCCCTCGTTCCCAAACTTAGTTTGGGAATGCATACCAATATACAATGAACTATCAAAGTTTTGTAACTTATTAAACTCTTGTATGCATTCCCAAGTACAACTTGGGAACAAGTGGGTTTATATATTTTTAATACTTTTGCTATAATAATCGAATTATATCTAAAAAAATTGAGGCAGCATGTTCACAGGACTTATACGCGAAATCGCAACAGTAAAAAGCTATCAAAACAATATCTTAACTATCAACTCAAAACATAAAGCAAAACTAGGTGACTCCATCGCTATCAATGGAGTCTGCCTCACTGTCATCAAAGTACACAGTGATGGCTTTGACTTGGAACTGGCAGATGAAACACGTTCCATCATCGATGAGAGTAAGATCTCAGGTGCTGTACATATGGAACCGGCCATGATGATGAACGACAGGTTTGAAGGGCATATCGTGCAGGGGCATGTAGATTGTATCGGTACAGTTTCACAAATCACTCCTAGAGAAAATGCTACAGACTTTATCATCAAGGTAGATAAAAAGTATATCGCACACATCGTTCCCAAAGGCTCCATCACCATAGATGGTATCTCTTTGACGGTCAATGATGTAGGAGATGACAACTTTAGACTCACCATCATCCCTCACACCCTCAAAGAAACCTTGATGAAGAACTATAAAGTGGGTACAAAACTTAACATAGAAACGGATGTTTTTGCTAGATACATTGACCACATATTGGCACACAGAAGTTCTAAAAAAAGTATGAGTTGGGATGATGTTGACAATATGCAAATGAGTTATTGATACGTCATCCTCGGGCTTGCACCCCAAGGACATTTCCGATGGGCACCCAGAGATCTAGAGCTGTTATCTTATGCAAATTGTGGATCCCCGGGTCAAGCCCGAGGATGACGAGAGGACAACAAAATATGAATATAAATATTTTTGACTACATCACACCCAAAAATAGTGAGACCTTCACTACCCTGCTGGAACACAAAAACATCCAAATAAAACGCATCGTAAGTTCTGATAAAATAGAACCCATAGAATATATCCAAGAGGAAGATGAATGGGTTGTACTCATCGAAGGGGAAGCAACCCTACTTATAGCTAATGAAGAGAAAGTACTGCAAAAAGGTGATACACTTTTTATACCTGCTAAAACTCCACATAAAATTTTGAAAACAAAATCTGGGACACTTTGGTTGGCGATACATATCTATTGAAAATCAATATCTTTAAATGATTTAGCCTCAGCATTACGCACTTTCTTTAACTCCATATCGATATATTCAAGTCCTTCAAGCATTTTCAAACTGGCAATAGTCGAAAAACGTGTCATCACTCCATAATAGATAAAAATCAAAAACCCATTTTCATAGAGTCCTAAACGTATGGCTGCAGCTGTAGAGTAGGTTGTCAATATAGCATCCTCTTTACAGATAGCTCTAACATCTTTAAAATATTCTGTTGTCCAAAGAAGAGGATTGCGTACAGGGCTAAAAGCATCTTGGTAAATGATATCTATCTTCTCTTTTATTTGAGGCATGCTTTTCCTGGCATCACCAAGTAAGATCTCTATCTTGAACTGTTCATCTTCATAGTAGAGATTTTGGCTAATGGCTTGGATGATAGGCTTTATACTCTCAAACTCTTTTGGATAGTCAAA
>SOIK01000221.1 GCA_004377245.1 Sulfurovum sp.
GTATCTCTTGTAATACTTTATTCTCTGCTGTAAGTTTTTTATTGTTATTGTACAGGTAAAAAAGTATGCCTGTCAACAATAGAACCAATCCTAAAATAATATATTCCATGGTAACTCCTCTCCCTATCTGTGTAAGCTAAAAATGCGACTAGTCGCATGAGCCAACTGCTGAAGTTGTCCTAGTGACAACAATCTTAGACTACAAGGTGCTTTAATGCACGTTTTAGTCTGAGACATTTTATGGGCTTTGCTCATAAAGCGTCCTGAGTAGTAATATTCCATTTATACCACCTCCATGATGATGAAAAGTAAAAAGACAAATCCCAAGTAGCCATTGACCGTAAAAAAGGCTTTGTCAATCTTTGTAAAGTCTTTATTGACAAGATAGTGTTCATAGGTCAACATTACTGCAGCAAAAAGTACTGCAAGTTGTGCCCAGATACCAAGATTGGCAACCGCTATAAACCATACCCAAAGCAGTACAGCCAAGAGATGAAATACTCTAGCGATCCACATCGTCTTTTTAGCACCAAAACGTGAAGGGATCGAGTGCAGACCATGGGCTTTGTCAAACGCTATATCTTGTAAAGAGTAAAGCAAGTCAAACCCTGCTACCCAAAACATTACGCCAAGTGCCAGATAGACAGACCAAGCTGTTATCTCACCTGTAACAGCCACTACACCTGCTATAGGAGCAAGACCTAAGCTTACACCTAATATGAGGTGTGCTAACGCAGAGAAGCGTTTAAAGAGTGTATATGCTCCAAGTATAAGTAAGATAGGAACAGCCAGTTGAAATGCTAATGGATTGATGAAGTATGCCACACCTATAAAGATCAGAGCATTGACAATGATAAAAAGTACCATCTGAGTATTAGATACTCTGCCATCCACAGAGGGTCGTCCTTTTGTCCTAGGATTCAGTACATCAATATCTCTGTCAAGATAACGGTTGACACCCATTGCAAAGTTTCGTGCAGAAATAGCTGCCAGTGTTCCCAGGAACAACAACTTCCAGCCAAACCAGCCTTCTGCAGCCACAAGCATGGCTATAAAGATAAATGGCAGAGAAAACACTGAGTGCTTAAACATCACTAGTTCAGAGAAGTGACTTAGCTTCTCAACAAAAACATTCCTTTTCAACTCTTCACTCTTCATTCTTCACTCTTCACTATCTACGGATGTGGGATTTTTAATTTACTGTTTAAAGACCAAGCGATAGCTATAACCAAGCCACCGATCACATAACTACTACCTATAATATCGTAACTAAAAATCAGATAGAGTACCCAAAGCAGTATCGCACCTAGAGGAGTAGGTACCCCTACGAAATATTTGGCAGCTTCACCTACCTCTACTTCTATATTGAACTCAATCAATCGTCTTAGTCCAGAGATAACATAAAAGATAAAAATAAACCCTAAAATTAACTCTTGAACTCCTGAACTCTCTTTTGTAATAGCATAGTAAAGCAGAAACGATGGCATCACCACAAAGGAGATAAAGTCAGCATAGCTATCAACCTGTATTCCAAACTCTGTAGAGAGATTATATTTTCTTGCCACTTTACCATCAGCAATATCCAATGCGCCAGCAATCCATGCCAAGATAATGGCAATGAAAAAATCACCATGAACAATGAAATGTATCGCAATTAAACCCGCAGCGATATTACCAAAGGTAATAAGATTAGCGATATTGAAACGATTATTTTTGTCAAAAAGCCCCATAATTTCCCCAAAAAATATTTCTCTAATTTTACCCTCTTAACACTTAACTCTCAACGCTTAACACAGCTATGGTATGATTACGCTATGAATAATATTCGACAATTAGCCCTCATCGGTCCAACTGCATCAGGGAAAACAGCACTTTCCATCAAGATAGCACAGAAGATGAATGCTTATATTCTCTCTATTGATTCGCTCTCTATTTATAAAGAGATAGA
>SOIK01000214.1 GCA_004377245.1 Sulfurovum sp.
CCTTTTTCCTGAAGCATATCCAGCACCTCTTTCGTACAGAAAGTATCACCCGGCCACTCTCTTTTATAACCATCATAAGCATTTTTATTGGTACCATCTATGCTGATAAACGGTTCAAGCATCACATCTCTTTGTGCATCTATATTATTGACCACTCTCCAGATAAGCATATAAGGATCATCCAACTCATTATTGGCCTTATCCACAATAACGAGTAGTTTAATATGTGCTTTAAGTTCATGCAGTTTGACTATCAATATTTTCATAGAGGTATGCTTCTCTACTGCTATCACACAAACAGGAGATTTTGTCTCAGTCATATACTGTTTAAGTGCTACAATATTACTATCTATAATCTGCATCTTTTCAAGAAGTTCACTGTCACTAAGCAGTGACTCTACGCCCTCTTCTATTTCATCACCTGTTGCATCAATTCCGAGTTTTCCACCCACAAACTGTTCAGAAGATGAGTGGTCAAGATGATCGACAATACCTTGGGTGATGAGTATCTTGCTCTTATCAAGTCTATTTAAAATATGCTCAGCTAACGCTTCACTCTCTTCAAGTTCAGGTGCATTTTCTCCTACAAAAATTGCATGTTTCACAAAACTCATCTGCCCTACACCCCAAAATGCGTGCATAAACTGCTGTGCATGCCCTTTGTAGAGTGTTTTCATCTTCGCTAAGATTAGATTGTGGAAGACACCATTCTCAGGCATATTATAGTCTATGAGGTCTGGAGCCATAGGTTTTAACATAGGTAAGAAGATACGCTCTGTTGCCCAACCCATATATTTATCTTCAAGTGGTGGTTTCCCTACGACTGTTGCTTGAAATACTGGCTTCTTTTTCATCGTAATGGTCTCTACATCCATCACAGGAAAAGGCTCTTTAAGTGTGTAGTAACCTGTATGATCACCAAAAGGTCCTTCTATCTCAGTCAATTCCGGATCAACAAAGCCTTCTATAACTACATCCACATCACGTGGGATATAGATATCATTGGTGATAGACTTCACTAACTGTGCATTTTTGTTACGTACAAAACCATAGAGTAACATTTCAAACATCCCATAAGGCATCGGTGCCTGCCCACACCAAATGTAAAGTGGATCACCACCTATGGCTACGGTGATAGGCATCTTCTTCCCAGCTTTCTGGTACTGATCAAAGAAGTGAGACGCATCTTTATGTATTTGCCAGTGCATACCCAGTCTGTTTTTATCATACTGCTGAAGTCTATACATCCCAAGGTTTTGCATCTCTCCATCAAGACTCTGCGTATAAACTTGCCCCATCGTGATAAAAGGACCACCATCCTCTTCCCAAGTTTTGAGTATAGGTAAGATATCTAAATCCACCTCTTCTTTAGGGATGATGACCTCTTGACACTCCCCTTTGAATTTTAGACGTTTTGGAAATACATTTTTAAGTGAAAAAAGCTTTGGGATCATCGCAAGTTTTGCTTTAAACCCTTTAGGTGGTTTGAGCTTTAGAAGTTCATCTATACCTTGGGCTACAACATCGGGGTGTTTGCCAAAGATCTTTTCAGTCAAAGGCTTATTTGCAAAGATATTCATAAGTACAGGCATATCGTACTCTATACCTTTGGCTTTATTGATAGGTTTCGTAAAAAGAATAGGACGAGAGTCATCTGTTTTTACTTCCACATACGCCACATGAGGAATCTCTAACTCCACATCAAGTGGTTCATCTATGATCTTTAAATCACCATTTTCTTTGAGCCATCCCACTACATCTTGCATATAATAATCCTCTTTACTTTCTTAAAAGATTATATCAAAAAGTGTATATATAGTGTTAAAAAGAAGAGAGAAATAATATAGAAAGAGAGAACTTTTTACAATCTCTCAGGCATCTCATCTTTAAAGGCAATCTCTTCAGCTTTAGAAAGAATATCTAAAGCACCATCAGCTATCATCGCTT
>SOIK01000075.1 GCA_004377245.1 Sulfurovum sp.
AAAAATGTGCAGTAGCACTTAATGACACAATGGTGAATGACTTAACCACAGTACTCAAAGATGGTGATAGAGTTTCTATCTTACCTCCTGTGTGTGGTGGTTAAGTAATGGAACTTTATAATGGTCCTCTAGATACCAAAGAGATATTTGGTCGTTGGCTTGATGAGCAGGCTGAGTCAAATTATGGCGCATACATCCCTTTTGTAGGTACGATACGTGCAGAAGATGATATAGAAGCATTGAGCTTTGACATCTATGAGCCTGTGCTTCAAAAATGGTTTGATGAGTGGCAAGAGAAAGCCAAAGCACTGGGTGCAGTAGTAAAAATGGCTCACTCTATAGGTGATGTACCTGTGCATACTTCTTCGTATATTTCAGCGGTTTTTTCACCTAAACGAAGGGTGGCTTTGGAGCTTATAGATGAATTTGTAGAAGACTTCAAAGCCAATGCACCCATTTGGAAATATGATGTCAAAAATGGCAAACGTATTTATGCAGAAGACAGAAGTACTCCTATGGATGGCTCTGGATTATTGGCATAAGAATAAAGGAATAAATAAATATGGCATTTATGCACTTTGATGAATCAATAGAGATGATACAAAATCTTGAGATTAATAATTACAAAACAAAAAAACTTTATTTGGTAGATGCGTTAGGATATGTACTGGCTGAAGATATCGTCGCAGACCATAACTCTCCAGAGTTTCCTACATCTGCGATGGATGGCTATGCTATCATCCATGAAGATATGACGTTAGGTACGCTTAAGGTTGGAAGCATCAATCCTGCCGGATCTGTTTTAAAAGAAGAGGTCATCGGTGGAACATGTATCAAAACCTTTACAGGTTCACTCATGCCAAAAGGTGCAGATACACTCATACCTATAGAAAATGTCGAAGTGGATGGTGATGAGATAGTCATCAAAGAGGAAGTGCCCCAAGGATTTTCTGTACGAGAAGTAGGTGAGAATTATGCCAAAGGGCAACTACTCATACCTAAAGGTACTAACATAGACTTTCCTCAGATAGGTGTGATGGCAAGTCTAAACATCGCGACACCTTTAGTATATGAAAAACCGACAGTAGCGATACTCTCTACTGGGTCTGAACTCTTAGAGCTTGGTGAAACACAAACCAATGATGCACAGATACGAAGTTCAAATAACTATATTTTAGAAGCCATTGTCAAAAAGTATGATGGTGTACCTATGCAACTGGGATGTATAAAAGATGATAAAGCGAGCATAACTAAAGCTGTCTCTGATGCTTTAGCCAAAAGTGATATTGTTGTGACCACTGGTGGTGTGAGTGTAGGTGATTTTGATTTTGTCAAAGATGTCATTCGTGAACTTGGCTGTGATGTGATATTTAAAGGTGTACGTGTGAAGCCTGGGCAGCACATCATGGTGGCAAGGAAAGACGATAAATTCATCATAGGGTTACCAGGTTTTGCCTACTCTTCTACCGTGACAGCATTACTTTATGTTGTCCCACTTATAGAGAAACTTCAATATGGAAAATGTTCACTACATAAAGTAAAAGCAATACTCAAAGAACCTTTTATCAAACGTGCAAAAAAAGCTGAATTCACAGCATGTAACGTTTCTCTTATGCAAGGAGAGTATTATGTTGACTTTAAAGATAAAAAAGTCGGCTCAAGTGCCATTCTTACCAATATGCTTGGTAATGTAGCTCTACTTGTTACTTCTGAGGATGATATCTCCAAAGAAGTAGGTGATGCAGTAGATGTACTTCTTTTGGGATAGGTATAAAACCTATTTAATCCAATTGAGTACGTATCTTCAAAAACAGTGCAAGCTCTGCTACTGTTTTACATCCTGAGTTCATTGCTTCGTTAAGTAAGTTTCTGTTTCTTTTAAAATCCATTTTAAATCCTTTTTTATTAAAATATGTCTTCTTGCAAAGGAACAAAGTCCCTTT